>NZ_JBKGFN010000012.1:0-130037 GCF_046521305.1 Oceanisphaera submarina
CGTGTCAGTGGATGCGCATTATAGGGAGCGGCCGATTTTGCGCAAGGGCTTTTTTTGATAAAAACAGGCCTTTGGCGATCAATTGCTTATACTCCAAGCAAAAACACAGCTTAACCACAGAGTTACCCACAATGCAGCCTCGTTTTTATCGATAAAGCCGTTAGAATGGCTGTATCAGTGTTCGCCTTTCGGGAAACAATCATGGTCACACCATTGAAAAGCTATAACGGCATCACTCCCATTCTGGGCAAGGGAGCCTTCGTGGAAGCCTCCGCCGTACTCTATGGAGATATAGAGCTGGGGGAAGACGCCAGCATCTGGCCGCTGGTGGCCGCTCGCGGTGACGTCAATCTTATCCGTATCGGTGCCCGTTCCAATATTCAGGATGGCACCGTACTCCATGTCACCCGCAAGAGTTCCGCCCGGCCGGAGGGATTAGCCCTGCTGATCGGAGATGACGTCACGGTCGGGCACAAGGCGATGCTGCATGCCTGCATCATCGGCAACCGGGTGCTGATTGGCATGGGGACCATAGTACTGGATGGAGCTGATGTAGGAGATGACGTGATTATCGGTGCCGGCAGCCTGGTTCCACCGGGGAAGAAACTGGAGTCGGGCTATCTGTATGTCGGCTCACCGGCCAGGCAGGTGCGTCCGCTGACGCCAGAAGAAAAAGCCTTTTTACCCGAATCGGCTGCGAACTATGTCCGTCTTAAAAACGAGTACCTGAAACAATAGTGAGGAGTGGGAGAACAAGCCCAGGCAGACCCGCCGACTTGTTCTGGTATATATCTTGCGCCTCTCCCCTCACAGTTTTATAAATACAAGCCACCGTCGGGCGCGAAGGCTTCCTCTCCCACCAGCTCGGCGACCCGTTCTTCGATATCGAAACGTACCGACTCGAAGGCCAGCATGATATTGCCTTCATCTATCAGGCTCTGACCGGTCATGTGCTCGAGATGGGGCAACGCCAGAAAACAGTCAATTTTTCGCCCCTGCCAATGAGCGGTAAAGGCAATACCCTGTCGCTCCGATTGCCAGTCGAGATCGTCGTCTACAATAATGTCCTGATTCATGTTGCTGCCTCCAGTTTCGCTCGCAATGACGTCAACACCGGCATCATGTCTGGCCATACACCACGCCAGAGATAAAAGCTTTCAGCTGCCTGCCCCACCAGCATACCCAGACCATCATGTCTATGTTCCAATCCAATCTCCCTGGCCCAGGCGAGAAAGACGGTTTCTTCACGCCCATACATCATATCGTAGACCCGGGTCCCGGGATGACAAACAGCGGCGTCGAGTGACAGCCCCTCTCCCTGCAGGCTGGCAGAAGTGCTGTTGATGATGATATCGAAACCAACACCGGGCGTATCGAGTGGCGCACTGGTGATATTGCCAAGGTGCTCAAAACGCTGCACCAGTTCATCGGCTCTCGCTGGTGTACGATTTGCCACCACCAGTTGTGCCGGTTGTTCCTCCAATAAGGGCGCCATGGCCCCCCGGGCCGCACCACCGGCACCGAGCAGTAATATTCTGGCGCCAGCCAGGGGGAACCCCAGTCGTTTGAAATCCAGCACCAGGCCCGCGCCATCGGTGTTGTCCCCCAGCCAACGGCCATCCTCCTGCAGATGCAGGGTATTGACGGCACCAGCCAAACGGGCCCTATCCGTCAATTCTCCTGCCAACTCCATGGCCTGAGTCTTGAACGGCACCGTGATGTTGCAACCTTTGCCGCCTTCGCGTGCAAAGTGCATCAGGGTATCGGCAAAACCATTGAGGGGCGCAAGCAGGCGCCGATAATCGACTTGCTGGCCGGTTTGTTCGGCAAAACTGCCATGAATAAAAGGTGACTGGCTGTGCTTGATCGGATGACCGATAACCGCATATCTGTCCATGAATTCTGCTCTCGTAGCTGGGCGTAAACACCGGTACCGGATAAGGGCTGCCTGCATCCGGAACCGACGGCAATAATGATAATATTGCCACCGCCGACGCTTTTTTGGTTGCATTAATTACTAAAACGAATAGATTTTGCGCTAACGAACAGAAATTTTGTGGCTAGCCTTGGATACTGAACTCTTAAAAACCTTTCTGGAAGTTTCCCGCACCCGCCACTTCGGCAAAGCGGCGGAGCACCTTTACCTGACGCCGTCGGCGGTCAGCTTTCGGATTCGCCAGCTCGAAAGCCAGCTGGGGGTCACGCTGTTTACCCGATTGCGCAACAATATTCAGCTTACTTCCTCCGGTGATGCGCTGATCCCTCACGCCGAGTCCATGCTGCTGGCCTGGGCCCGAGCCCAGCACGAGGTGGCCCTGAGCGAACGCCAGACCCAGCAACTGGCGGTGGCCGGCACAGCCAACTTGTGGGATGCCTATTTGCAGGATGGATTGCACCGGCTTTACTGCGAACTGCCGGCACTGTCATTGCGTGCAGATATCCGGACTCCGGAGCAGATGACCCGCGCCCTGCTCGGGCGCACCCTGGATCTGGCGTTTCTGACCGATCCGGCTCGTATCGAAGGGGTCCGTCATATCGCCATACACACCATGGAGTTGCAGCTGGTTTCCACTTATCCGGGTCTGGATACCACCAAGGCCATGGCTCAGGATTATATTCGCATAGACTGGGGCACCGCCTTTAATACCCAACACGCCAAGCTGTTCAATACCTCGACCCCGCCCCTGCTGCATACCGGTTCGGTACGGATTGCACTGGAATATCTGCTGCATCATGGCGGCAGCACCTTTCTGCCCAGCTCCATGATCAGCAACTACCAGCAGCAGGAACAGCTGTTCATCGTAGATGATACTCCCTCAATCAAGCGGGAGGTCTATGCGGCCTATCTGCCGGGCGGGGAACGCCAGGGACTGATTGACCAGGTCATCACCCTGTTTGGCCCCCAAATCGACGGCGATTAAAACCAGTCTCTCGGTACCAGGAAGTCGTTGAGTCGGGACTCTGCCGTCCCCGGCTCCGGCTGCCAGTTATATTCCCAGCGCGCCAGAGGGGGCATCGACATCAAAATGGACTCGGTTCTGCCCCCGGTCTGCAGGCCAAATAGCGTGCCTCTGTCATATACCAGGTTGAACTCCACGTAACGGCCTCGCCGATAGAGCTGAAACTGTCGCTCGGCCTCGCCGTAAACAGTGTCCTTGCGTCGCTCGATAATAGGGATATAAGCATCGAGATAGCCACGCCCCACCGACTGCATGAACTCGAAGCAACGCTCGAAGGGCCATTCATTCAGATCGTCGAAAAAGAGTCCACCCACGCCCCGGGTTTCATCTCTGTGCTTGAGGTAAAAATAGCGATCGCACCAGGCCTTGTATTCCGGATACACCTGCTCACCGAAAGGCGCGCACAGATCCCGGGATACCCGGTGCCAGTGCCGGCAGTCCTCTTCCACCGGATAGTAGGGCGTCAAATCGAAACCGCCGCCAAACCACCAAACCGGATCGGCGCCTTCTTTCTCGGCGATAAAGAAACGAACATTGGCATGACTGGTCGGTACATGAGGATTATGAGGATGGATCACCAGCGACACGCCCATGGCTTCGAAGGAACGACCGGCCAGTTCGGGCCGGTGCGCCGTGGCAGAGGCCGGCATGGCGGTACCATGAACATGAGAGAAGTTAACGCCCCCCTGCTCGATCACGCTGCCGTTGCGCAAGACCCGGCTGCGGCCACCACCGCCTTCTGCACGAGTCCAGCTGTCTTCTTCGAAGCGGCCGGTGCCGTCCGCCAGCTCCAGCCGAGTGCAAATATCATTCTGTAACTGCAGCAAAAATGCTTTAACGGCCATGATATCCGGTTTACCGCTCATGTCTCTTCCTTCTAATGTGATGTTCAGGCCGCGCGCACCACGGCGCCGGTAATGCCATCCCGGATCAGTGACGGATTGGCACGCCCATCCGTCTGCCCGGGCAGGATATAGTCGAGCGTGGCTCCCATTAATTCCGCCAACTGCTGCTCGCTTCTTGCCGGCGGCTCTCCGGTTTTATTGGCACTGGTAGAGACCAGCGGCTTGCCGAAGGCCAGGCACAAATCGTGAACCTGCCGATGCGCCGTGACCCTGACCGCCAGCGAGTTGAACCGCCCCTTGAGCCAGGTTGGCACCTCGGGTCGGGCCGGAATAATCCAGGTATAGGGGCCGGGCCAGCTGTTGAGAATAACCTCGAGCCGCCCTTTCGGTAACGCGGCCAGATCCAGGTAGGGCAACAGCTGGCTGAAATCGGCGGCAATCAGTACCAGTCCCTTCTCTATTGGCCGCTGCTTTATCTCGAGCAACCGCCGCACGGCTTCCCCGTTATCGGGATCGCAGCCCAGGCCAAATACCGCCTCGGTGGCATAACCGATGATACCGCCCCGGCGCAATTGCTCTAGTGTGGCGTTCAATTCTTGTGGGTTCATTAACTGACAATTTCCTTCATAAAACAATTCAACGCTGGTAACCACAGCCCTTGTTGGGGCAATGCAGGCCGCCCTTACGCTCCGCCAGAATGCCGAAGCCGCATTCGGGGCAGGGCTCGGCCACCGGCCGCTCGTTAATCACATAACGACAGGCCGGATAATGATTGCAGGCATAGAAGCGTTTACCATAACGGGAGGTTCTTGCCACCAGCTGGCCTTTGTTGCAGGCCGGACACGACGGATCAGTCCGCCCCTGATCGTTGATGTCGGCCACATGGTGGCAGGCGGGATAATGGGTACAACCGATAAAAAGGCCGTAGCGGCCTTTCTTGATGGCAAGAGGATAACTGCATAGCGGACACTGGCTGCCTTCCAGCACTTTCTCTACATCCTGATCGTGTTCGATGACCTTGAGCGGGCGCAGATAATCGCAGGCAGGGTAGGACGCACAACCGACAAAGGCGCCATGTTTGCCATGACGCAATTCCAGCGTACCGCCGCATCGGGGACAAGGCTCATCGCCCCAATCAGGGCCAGGTTCCTGGGTATTAAACAGACTGGAATCGATTTTCGACATACCGCGCCTCCGAATTCATTGACCGAATTCTACCAGCGCGGCCGCCTTCAGTGAACCGCCCCTTCCGGCTGTTCGAAAATCAACTCTTCCAGCTGCTGATAGGCCGACTCGCTGCCGGGCACATTGAACAGCACCATCATCACCACCCACTTGAGGTCATCCAGCTCGATTTCCGGCGGATCCAGCTCCATCAGCCGATCGATGACAATCTCGCGAGTTTCGGCATTCAGCACCTTTATCTGCTCCAGGAACAACAGAAACCCTCGCCCCTCCGCGTCTATCTTGTACAGCTCTTCCTGCGTATAGATACGGAATGAATCAGGTGCGGATCTCGCCCATATCGGCGCCTCTTCCGCTTCCTGCAATTCGGCAAGGCGTTCCAGCCAGGCCAGCGCCTTGAGGATCTCTTCCTTGTGAAAGCCCGCCTGGGTTAATTCATCGGCGAGAGCATCCTGTTCCACCATGGCATCTACATCGGTATGGATGTAGGTTTCGAACAAGTACATAAGTACATCGAACATGCTCAGCTCCTCCTCGCTCTGACATAACCCCCGGGTACAGCCTCCACCCAGCCAGCCAATTCCAGCTCGACCAACCGGGTAAGCACCTCCTGCACCGGCTGCTGACAACGGGATGCGATCAAATCCACCGCCGTTGTCTCTAAACCTACGTTATCCAACAACTCCGGATAAGGCAATAATTCCTCAGTGGCCGCTGGCCGAATTTTGATCGCCGCCACCGAAAATGCCACCAGTTCATCGAGCACATCATCGGCGTCGGAAACCAACTTTGCCCCTTGCTGGATCAACCGGTTACAACCACTGGCCTGCGGATTTTGCCGGGCACCGGGAATGGCGAACACTTCTCGCCCCTGCTCCATGGCGTAACGGGCGGTGATCAGGGAGCCGCTGCGCTCGGCGGCCTCAACGATTAACACCCCCAGACTCAAGCCACTGATAATGCGATTACGGCGAGGAAAATGATGCGCCAGCGGTCCTTCCCAAGGGTAGCATTCGGATAGCAGGGCCCCCCCGCTATCGATAATCTCCGAGGCCAGACGCTGATGCCGCTTGGGGTAACACCGGGCCAGTCCCGACCCCAGTACCGCCAGAGTGAGGCCATCGACATCCAGCGTCGCCCTATGGCTGAGGCCATCGACCCCTATCGCCAGGCCCGAGGTAATGACGGCACCGGCAGTCGACAATGCCGGAACCAGATTTTTGGTATTTTCTCTGCCGACATAGGAGGGATGGCGACTGCCAACCACCGCAATTTGTGGCAGCGGCAAGGTCGATAGCTCGCCTTCCACAAACAGCAGCAGCGGGGCTCCGGATACCGCCCTGAGCTGCTCCGGATAAGCCGGGGCATCCCACGGCAAAATATGACGATTCGACGCCTGCCCCTGCCATTCCAGCAATGGCTCCAGAATCGCTAGGTGCGATGTCTGCAGCTGCTCCAACTGCTCTTCGCTCAGGCCGCTGGCGGCCAGTTGCCCGGAGCTGTACCACTGCTCACCGAGCTTGCTGCGCAGCCGAATGGCCCGAACCGGCCCTATGCCCCTGGTACGCTGCAGTGCCAGCCAGGGGAGCAGCGGATGCTGCTCAAGACCCGAACCCGGCATCACTCACATGGCTCAGCGAATAATTCCTCTGAACCAGGCCTCTGTTGTCCAGCACCAGGGCGGCACTGGTTTGATCGTCAACCCTGAACACCATGATACGGGCTACCGCCTCGGCCGGTAGCTGCTCGGGCCGGCCACTGGTACGCAGATAGGCACCCGCCTGGCTCGCATAGCTCAGCCTGCCGGAAGAACCGGGGGTAACATCGTATACACCGGGTCCGGGTTTCATCACCGCATAGAGATCACCGGACCGGACACCATCCGTATGCCCCTTGTTGATAAAGACGACGCCATGGCGTCCGGTGACACTGCCCTCGGTACCCATGGCCAGAATATACGCCTGATCGAGCCTCGGCCCCGGCCGGGGGTAGTGAAATGCGGCAATGCCGCCATCCATGGTCAGGGGCAGCACCTTGTCTCCCTGGCGAATCTCCTGCTTCATGCTGCTGACCCGGGCCTCGGTCATCTGATAGCCCCTCGGTTCCCCTGCCAGCAAGGTGCCAACCAGCGCCGCCTTTTGTCCAAGTTCGGCATGAGTAACACGATCGGTCAATATTTCCAGCGGGCGATAAACCCCATAGACGGTGCCCGGAGTCAGCTGCCCGCGCACGTAGACCGACGAGTCTTTCACCATGGTCTCCCGGCCCTGCTGATCGCCGAGGATATAAGAAGCCCGATCAAATACTGCCGGCGACATGACGCGATGGCTGTCAACGAAGTTCAGCATAGAGCTGAGCGGAATGGTCGCCACTGAGGGGGCTGTGCGTACCCGTGGAGAAAGACGCACCACCTTGTCAGCCTCTCCCTTGACCAAGCGGGGCTGCCCGTCCACCCAGATCAACCGCAGCACATCGCCCGGGTAGATAAGATGAGGGTTGGCTATCTGCTGGTTGGCCTGCCACAGCTTCGGCCACAGCCAGGGAGATTTCAGAAAGTGAGCCGAAATATCCCACAGGGTGTCTCCCTTGCGTACCCTGTAACGCTCGGGATAGCTCTCATTCAGCTCAAGACGACTGGTATCCGGCTCATGGCCGTTATCCGGTTCAAAACTGTTGGCCTGCAGGCCAAAACAGCACCCGGCCAGCAACCCGAGTAAAAATCGGCCTCTCTGCGTCATAACATCCGTGTCCTTAAGTTATTAACTCTTGCTGTTTTTTATGCGCTTAAATGGCTAAAATACTATCAGTATCGATACAGAAATCAGCAAGGTAGTCATGGCAAAAGTATTAGAAGTATTACGTTTTCCCGATGAGCGACTGCGTACCGTCGCCCAACCCGTCACCGAGTTCACTCCGGCTTTACAGCAAATTGTAGATGATATGTTTGAGACCATGTACGCCGAAGAAGGCATAGGCCTGGCGGCAACCCAGGTCGACGTTCATCAGCGGCTGATCGTGATCGATGTGTCCGATGACCGGCAGCAACAACTGGTGCTGATCAACCCGGAAGTGCTGGAGCAAAGCGGCAGCACCGGCATTGAAGAAGGATGTCTGTCGGTGCCCGGTGCCCGCGCCCTGGTGGAAAGAGCCGAGCGCATCAAGATCCGGGCCCAGGATCGTCATGGCAAGGCATTCGAGCTGGAAGCAGACGATCTGCTGGCCATCTGCATACAACATGAAATGGATCATCTGATCGGCAAGCTGTTTGTCGATTACCTTTCTCCACTCAAGCGCCAGCGCATACGCCAGAAAATGGAAAAGCTTGCCAAGCAAGAAGCACAATAATTCCAATAATAAAGGACGCCCCTTGAGCAAACTCAATATCATTTTTGCCGGCACCCCGGACTTCGCCGCCCGCCACCTGCAGTCGCTGCTCGGCTCGGAACACAATATCGTCGCCGTTTATACCCAGCCGGACAGACCCGCCGGCCGTGGCAAGAAGCTGACCCCCAGCCCGGTCAAGGTGGCCGCCGAACAGGCCGGCATTCCGGTATTTCAGCCCCAGAGCCTGCGCAATGAAGAAGCGCAACAGCAGCTTGCCGCCCTCAACGCCGATATCATGGTGGTGGTGGCCTATGGTCTGATCCTGCCCCAGGTGGTGCTGGATACCCCACAACTGGGCTGCATCAATGTGCACGGTTCCCTGCTGCCACGCTGGCGTGGCGCCGCCCCCATTCAACGCGCCATCTGGGCCGGCGACCGGGAAACCGGCGTCACCATCATGCAGATGGACAAGGGGCTGGATACCGGTGCCATGCTACACCTGGCTCGTCTGCCGGTAGCGTCTGCAGATACCTCCGCCAGCCTGTATGACAAGCTGGCCGACATAGGTCCCCAGGCGCTGCTGCAGGCCCTGAGCCAAATCGCCGATGGCAGCATCACCGCCGAGCCCCAGGATGACGCTCAGGCCAACTATGCGGAAAAACTCTCCAAGGAAGAAGCGCTCATCGACTGGCAGTTGCCGGCCGAGCAGCTCGAACGCAATGTCCGAGCCTTCAACCCCTGGCCGGTCAGCTATTTCATGGTCGGCGAGCACAATATCAAGGTCTGGCAGACCGAAGTGCTCGATGAAAACAGCGACCAGCCACCCGGTACCATCATTCGTGCCGGCAAGGCCGGTATCGACGTGACCACCGGCAACGGTGTACTGCGTCTGCTCACCCTGCAACCGCCGGGCAAGAAGGCCATGGCCTGTCAGGATCTGCTCAACGCCCGCAAGGACTGGTTCCAGACCGGCAACCGCCTGGCGTGAACACACTCAACTCAGTGGTAATCATATGAAAACCCGTGCCGCCGCGGCCAACATCCTTCATCAGGTACTCAACCAAGGGCAGTCGCTGTCTACCCTGCTGCCGCGTTATCAGCAGGAAGTGGCCGCCAAGGATCGCGCCCTGCTGCAGGAGCTGTGTTTCGGCACCCTGCGCTGGTACAGCCGACTCGACGCCATCGCCAAGCAACTGCTGGAAAAGCCGCTCAAGGGCAAGTATCAGTCAGTGCATTCGCTGCTGCTGGTGGGTATCTATCAGCTGCTTTATACCCGGATACCGGCTCACGCCGCCCTGGCGGAAACCGTCAACGCCTGCAAACTGCTGAAAGCCGACCCCTTCAAGGGCATGGTCAATGGCGTACTACGCAACGTACAGCGCCGGCGGGAAGAACTGACCGCCAAGGTCGACGCCCTGCCCCAGTTGCGCCTCGCGCATCCCAACTGGCTGGTCAAGCGCCTGCAAAAGGCCTATCCCGAACAGTGGCAGGACATCCTCGAGGCCAATAACCAGCATCCGCCGATGTGGATCCGGGTCAATCAGGCTCATCATTCGCAGGAAGATTACCTGGCATTGCTGCAGCAAGCCGGTCAGGAAGCAGAGCCCGACAACCTGGCCGAGAGTGCCCTGCGCCTGGCCCGACCGGTGGATGTGGCCACTTTGCCCGGTTTCGAGCTGGGTCACAGCTCGGTGCAGGATGCGGCGGCACAGATGGCCGCCCAACTGCTGGAAGCCGCCCCGGGCGATACCATTCTCGATGCCTGTGCCGCCCCCGGTGGCAAGACCGCCCATATTCTCGAGCGCCAGCCGGCGCTGGCCCAACTGGTGGCCCTCGACATGGACGGCGAGCGTCTAAAACGGGTGCACCAGAATCTGGAACGCATCGGGCTGCAGGCCACGGTTATTCAGGGAGACGCCGCCCGGCCCGCCGACTGGTGGCAAGGCGCGGCCTTCGATCGTATCCTGCTGGACGCGCCCTGTTCAGCCACCGGCGTGATTCGCCGCCACCCGGACATCAAGTGGCTGCGCCGCCCGGACGATATCGCTCAGCTGGCAGCGCTGCAGGCGAAAATTCTCGACGCGCTTTGGCAACAGCTCAAGCCAGGTGGCACCCTGCTCTACGCCACCTGTTCCATCTTGCCGGACGAGAACAGCACCCAGATCAAGGCGTTTCTGCAACGTACCCCGAATGCCCGTCATCTGCCCCTGCACCCGGGTGATACGGTCGAACAACCGGGCTGGCAATTACTGCCGGGAGCCGAACAGCGGGATGGCTTTTATTACGCCAAGTTGAGTAAATTGCCATGAAAATCATCATCCTCGGCGCCGGTCAGGTAGGAGGGACCCTGGCGGAAAACCTGGTGGGTGAGAATAACGATATCACCATCGTCGATACCGATAGCGAGCGGTTGCGGGAACTGCAAGACAAATACGATTTGCGGGTCGTCACCGGCCACGGTGCCTACCCCAACGTGTTGCGCGAAGCCGGTGCCCAGGATGCAGACATGCTGGTGGCGGTGACCAGCAGTGACGAAACCAACATGATCGCCTGTCAGGTGGCTTATTCGCTGTTCAACACGCCCAACAAGGTGGCCCGGATCCGCTCGCCGGAATTTCTGGCCGAGCGTGAACGGCTGTTTCTCAACGAGGCACTGCCGGTCGACAACCTGATTGCGCCCGAGCAGTTGGTGACCGAATACATCTATCGGCTGATCCAGTATCCGGGAGCCCTGCAGGTAGTGGACTTCGCCGAAGGCAAGGTCGGCCTGGTGGCGATCAAGGCCTATTACGGCGGCCCCCTGGTGGGCAATGCCCTGTCTACCCTGCGCGAACACATGCCCAACATCGATACCCGGGTAGCGGCCATCTTCCGTCAGGACAGACCGATACGCCCCCAGGGCACCACCATTATCGAAGCCGACGACGAGGTGTTTTTCGTCGCCGCCAGCGGCCATATCCGTGCCGTGATGTCGGAACTGCAGCGTCTCGAAAGCGACTACAAGCGCATCATGATAGTCGGCGGCGGCAACATAGGTGCCGGTCTGGCCCGTCGACTGGAAAAGCGTTATTCGGTCAAGCTTATCGAGCACAATCCCAGAAGAGCCGAGCGGCTGTCCGAGCTGCTGGAACATACCATCGTTTTCTGCGGTGACGCCGCCGATCAGGAACTGCTGGTAGAAGAGCATATCGATCAGGTCGATGTATTCATCGCCGTCACCAACAAGGACGAGGCCAACATCATGTCGGCCATGCTCGCCAAGAAGCTGGGCGCCAAAAAGGTGATGGTACTGATCCAGCGCGGTGCCTACGTGGATCTGGTACAGGGCGGCAGCATCGATGTGGCCATCTCGCCCCAGCAGGCCACCATTTCGGCGCTGCTGACCCATGTACGCCGGGCCGACATCGTCAACGTCTATTCCCTGCGCCGCGGTGCGGCCGAGGCCATAGAGGCCATCGCCCACGGTGACAGCGCCACGTCCAAGGTGGTGGGCCGCCAGGTCGGTGAACTCAAGCTGCCCCCCGGTACCACCATAGGAGCCATAGTGCGCGGCGACGAGGTACTGATCGCCCATGACAGAACGGTGATCGAACAGAACGATCACGTGGTACTGTTTCTGGTGGACAAGAAATTCATTCCGGAAGTGGAGCGGCTGTTCCAGCCCAGCCCCTTCTTCCTTTAAGACTCGGTTTTTTCATCATTCGGGAGAAATGGTGTTCAACCTGCGGCCCATCGCCTTTATCCTGAGCATGGCTCTGTCCAAACTGGCACTGTTCATGTGGTTGCCAACTCTGCTGGCCCTGTCGGGCCGCAGTCAGGGTTTTCAGGAGTTTTTGCTGGCAACCCTGCTCACCCATAGCACGGCTCTTTTTTTGCTGGCCTTGGGACGGCGCGAAAAGATCCACCTCAGAATCAAGGAAATGTTCCTGCTCACTACCCTGGTGTGGACATTGATCTGCGTGTTTGGCGCCCTGCCTTTCGTATTCATTAGCCACATCGACTTCACCGATGCCTTCTTCGAAACCATGTCGGGGGTAACCACTACCGGTTCTACCGTACTCACCGGCCTGGACAGTATGCCCGCCGCCATCCTGCTGTGGCGCTCTGTGCTGCAATGGCTGGGCGGTGTCGGTTTTATCGTGGCAGCGGTGGCGGTACTGCCCTATCTCAATGTGGGCGGGATGAAGCTGTTCCAGACCGAATCCTCCGACTGGTCCGACAAAAGCGCGCCACGAGCGGCCACCATGGCCAAACGCATCGTGTTGCTGTACCTGTTGCTGACATTGCTGTGTGCTGCTGGCTACTATCTGCTGTCGGACATGAACGCGTTCGAAGCGCTGAATCATGCCATGACCACCCTGAGTACCGGCGGCTATTCCACCTCCGACGGCTCCATGAATCACTTCTCCCCTTCCGCACACTGGGTCGGAACCCTGTTCATGTTTATCGGCGGCCTGCCCTTTTTACTGATGATCTACAGCCTGCAACATCGTAACCTGAGTCTGTTCCGGGATGCCCAGGTACGCGGCTTCTTCTGGTTGGTCCTGGCAACCGGTCTGATGCTCAGCCTCTATCTCTGGGCAACGGGGCGCTACCCGCTGGGTGACGCTGTTCGTATCAGCCTGTTCAACCTGGTCTCGGTGATCACCACCACCGGCTACGGGCTCGGCGATTTCGGCGCCTGGGGGGCCTTTCCGCTGGTGCTGTTCGGTCTGTTGATGATGTGCGGCGCCTGCTCCGGCTCTACCGCCGGTGGCTTCAAGATCTTCCGCTTTCAGGTAGGCATGACCCTGTTTCAGAAGCAGTTACATCAACTGATGCACCCAAGGGCGGTGTTTCCTCAACAATATAATGGCCGTAGCGTCAATGACGACATCATTCGTTCGTTGATCACCTTTATCTTCGGCTATTTCGCAACCATGGTGGTGCTGGCCCTGCTGCTGACGCTGATGTCGCTGCCGCCGCAAGTCGCGATCAGCGCGGCGATGACGGCCGTCGCCAACGTGGGCCCGGGCATAGGTGAAGTCATAGGCCCGAGTGGCAACTTTGCCGGCCTGCCCGACGCAGCAAAATGGTTGCTGGCACTGGGCATGCTGATGGGGCGGCTGGAGATCATGACGGTCATGGTGCTGTTCTTCCCCAGCTTCTGGCGCAGCTAGCCTGATGTAGCGAGGTGTGAGGCCTTAGGCCCGCCCCCTCACGATCTCGGGCAGGCTTTCTTCCTCGGCAGCCCTTTCCCGCAGGTGTTCGGGCAGGGGCTTGGTCACTTCCACCCCCAGTTCGCGAAACGCCTCGGCCTGACGGATCAGGTTGCCGCGGCCGCTGGTCAGCTTCTTCATCGCACGTTGGTAATTATCGTCGGCCCGTTGCAGCGACTGGCCTACGGCTTCCATGTCTTCCGTGAACAGACGCAGCTTTTCGTAGATCTTGCCCGCCGATTCGGCAATCTTGCGGGCATTCTGATTCTGCCGCTCCACCCGCCACAGATTCTCTATGGTGCGCAACGCCACCAGCAGGTTAGTGGGACTGACCAGAAGGATATTATGATCCAGGGCATACTTCACCAGTCCCGGCTCCGCCTCTACCGCCACCAGGAAAGCCGGCTCCACCGCCACAAACATCAGTACATAATCGAGGGTTCTGACCCCCTTCAGGTTCTGATAGTCCTTGCGTCCCAGCTCGCGAATATGCCCCCGCACCGAGGTGACGTGATCACGCAGCGCCTGCGCGCGCACAGCCGCATCCTCGCCGTTGAAGTAGCGCTCGTAGGCGGTAAGCGAAACCTTGGCATCGATGATGATGTCCTTGTCTTGCGGCAGATGTACTACCACATCCGGCTGGTAGCGCTTGCCTTCGGCATTGTTCAGGCTGAGCTGGGTGCTGTACTCGTGCCCCTCCCGCAACCCGGATTCGGACAGCACCCGCGACAAGACCACTTCCCCCCAGTTGCCCTGCTGTTTGCTGTCTCCCTTCAACGCCCGGGTCAGGGCCGCGGTCTCCACGCTCATCTGCTGGTGCAGCTCGGCCAGCCGTTCTACCTCGAACTTCAGGCTGTGGCGCTGGCGGCTTTCGTCCGCATAAGTTTCCTGCATGCTGCGACGAAAGCCTTCCAGTTGCTCACGCAGCGGCGACAACAGTCCGTCCAGGCTGTTCTGGTTCAGTTCACGGAAACTATGGGTTTTCTGTTCAAAGATGCGCTGGGCCAGGTTCTCGAACTGCTGCCCAAGTCGGATTTCACTCGCCTCGAACTGGGCCTGCTTTTCTGCCACCCCCTGTCGCTCCTGACGCAACAGGGTTTCGTATTCCTTAAGCCGGCCGTTCATTTTCAGCACCAGTTGCTGCTGTTGATCCAGCCGTTGCCGGGTCTCCTGCAGCTCACTATTGCGCTCTTCCAACTGAGTCTGCAACTGCCGATTCTGCTGGGCCAGCAATTGCAGTCGGGTACCCAGACCGAGTCGG
The DNA here is from genome assembly GCF_046521305.1 of Oceanisphaera submarina. NCBI lineage: Bacteria > Pseudomonadati > Pseudomonadota > Gammaproteobacteria > Aeromonadales > Aeromonadaceae > Oceanisphaera > Oceanisphaera submarina. The sequence goes on from NZ_JBKGFN010000012.1 coordinate 14,774, forward strand.
GTCAGACCCCAGCCGGCCAGCCCGGCCGCTGCCGCCAGCCAGTAAGGCCAGCTTGTTGCCAATAACGAGGCCATCATCGCCTCCTCTGCTCAAGCATCGCCAGCACCCGCCGGTTAAAACGCAGCCAGAGCAAAACATAGAGAAAATACAGCAGGATAATCAGCCATTTGTGCTGATTTACGCCATTATCGAACTCCGCCAGCGGCAGCCCTCGCAGCTGGCTGTACAAAAATAACAGCAGCGGAAACATCAGAAATACCGACCAGCGCCAGCACTGACTGAGAAAAGAAATAAAAAGGCCGTTATCCAAGGTGTGAATCCCAACATACGATGATCAGGCAACAGCTTAACAGCGACCACGAGGGAATTCAGCCGGATCGCCCCAGATAACTCTTTAACTGCTCGGACGGAATTGAACTGCAGGAGGACAACGTATAGGCGGCCCACCGTCCGGCTTGATCCAGCGCCGCCGACATCGGCAGGTCCGCCACCAGACCGTGAATGAGGCCACCGGCAAAGGCATCGCCGGCGCCGGTGGCATCCACTACCGACACAGGACGGGCCGGTACCCGAATATGCTGATCGGCAGAAAACGCCTCCGCGCCCTGTTCGCCGTGCGTCACCACCAGCCATTGCAGCCGTTCACCGGCCAACTCACGGGCATGGTCGAACACGTTATCCTGCCGGGCCAAATCGGCGGCGGAAGCGATCATCACCTGGCAGGGCCGGGACCAGCGCCCCTCCTTGGGGTACTGACTGACCACCAGGCTGTGCTCCGCCATCTGCGCCATGTAAGCGGCGGCCTCACCGCCGTCATGGTTCACATACAGACAGTCTACCGGCGCTATCGGCAGGCCTCCGGGCAGCGCCGGGCGCCGGTGCTGGCGCAATATGGTCCTTTCACCCAGACTGTCGACCAGCACCAGCAGCTCGCCGGTTTCCCCATCAAACTGCTCCAGGTGCGTCACATCCAGCCCCAGATCGGCGGCTTGCCGGCGTAACCAGTCACCGGTATCGTCGTTACCGATCCGGGCGGCAATACTCACCCGATGCCCGGCCCACAACAAGCCAATGCCGGTGTTCGCCGCGCCGCCACCCAGACGACAACCCTGATCCCGATACAACAGACGGCCGCCGGCGGCTAGTGGCTCGTTCAACACCAACACATGATCGCAATTCAGATTGGCCAGCAGCAGTATTTTTGCCATTCAGCACCCTTAAGGCTATTTCACCGTTATCTGGATAACATCCGACATCACCGGGGGTTGATGCGGAACATGCTGTGCATCTCCCAGCACCAGTTGCAACCGGTAGTCTCCCGGCGGCAGGATAAGCCGGGTTTCGGTCTGACCGCCACCGAAGTGGTGCACCTGGTCGCTGGCGGGCAGCGGCTGAGACAAGTCCGGCATGGGATCGGCGTTAATCAGCAGATGATGGTGGCCGGTGTTTTCCTTTTCCACCCCGGCCGGCGCCACGCCCATGCCTTCCAGCCCAAAGCGCACGGTAAACTCGCTACCCAGCACCTCACCGTCGGCCGGACTGAGGAAATAGACCCGGGCGCCCTCAGGCGCCGGGGTGGCCGATACCGATAACGCCGCCACCAAGGCGGCAGCACCGAGCATGTTCGTTACTCTCATCATTTTCAGTCTCCGTGGGGATATGAGCCCCAAGCATAGCAGCTGGTTTCGAAGCGATGACGGCGCCAAAACCCTCCGCTGTCGATTCAGTCGGCCCGGCCCATGTAACGACGCTCAACGGTATGAACTCGCACCTTGTCACCGATTTTCAGATATTCCGGCACCTGAATGGTCAGGCCGGTGGCAAAGGTGGCCGGCTTGGTGCGGGCCGAGGCAGAAGCCCCCTTGATATCGGGCGTGGTATAGACGATCACCATCTCCACCGTCTGGGGCGGCTCCAGGCCAATCACCTGATCGTCCACCAGCATCACCTGAATGCCCTGGGTATTTTCATCCAGAAACTGCAATTCGTCGGCAATGTCGCTGCTGCGCACCGGGTACTGACTGTAATCGTCGGTATCCATGAAAATATGGTCATCACCGTCGACATAAGACAACACCACGGTGCGCCGCTGCAGTTCGACGGTAGTGAGCAGCTCATCCCCCTTGAAACGCTCCTCGACCTTGAATCCGCTTTTCAGATCGGTGAAACGCATTTTGTACAGGGTGGCGCTACCGCGCGCGCTCGGGCTTTGCACCTCGATATCGCGCACCAGCAACAGCTTGCCGTCCAGTTCAACCACCATGCCTTTCTTGACTTCATTTGCCCTTGCCATGATTCGTCTCCTGCCGTCAGATGGCGCATCTTAGCCAAGGCCTGACGCCGACACCATCCCCCCATGATGATTTAAAAACCGGTAGTATTAGTGATTGTCATACGACTCCGCTTTACCATGATTATTATCAATAAAATCACGATTTTAGACGTATCGCTTTAGGGGGGACACTGATAGTCTCATACAGGCTGGCAACATCTTCGCATCATGCATTAGTCAGCCTGAATATAACAACATAACAAGCACGGGACGCTTCAACCTGCGGAATGGAACACCGGCACGGCCTTGGCTGCTGTTGGCATTATCCAATGGTCACGGCTCATCCCCCACCCAGAATTCAACAGCAACAGCCAGTGGCGGCCAGCCATTGGGAGGATGGACATGCAATTTCTGAATAATCTCAGCCTGCGTTACAAGTTGCTGGCCATGGTCGCCAGCCTGTTTATCGGCATTCTGCTGGTACAGGGCTCGGCCATGATCGGCCTGCGTCACGAGTTGCTGGATGCCCGCAAGGAAAAGGTACAAGAGCAGGTAGAAACGGCAGCGTCACTGGTCGGTTACTACTATGCCCAACGCCAGACGCTGGGCGAAGAAGAAAGCAAGCGCCTGGCCAAGCAGGCGGTGGGGGCACTGCGCTATGGCAGCGACGGCTACATGTGGATCAACGACATGCAGCATCGCCTGGTACTGCACCCGATCAAACCCGAAGTCGAAGGCAAGGACATGACCCAGGTGCAGGACGCCGCTGGTCAGTACCACTGGCAGGCCATGGTGCAACGGGTCAAACAGCAAGACGCCGGTTTTGTGGAATACAGCTACATCGGTCCCCAGTTCGACTCGCCCCAGCAGAAGGTGTCTTATGTGCAGGGCTTTACTCCCTGGGGCTGGGTCATCGGCAGCGGTGTCTACCTGAGTGACATCAACACCTTGTTCTGGCAGCAGGCCACCAAGTCATTGCTGTTGATGGCACTGGTCATGGCGCTGGCACTGATTGTGGTGGCGTTGATCAGCCGTTCGCTGACCTTCTCGGTAGCGCGGGTACTGGATGTGGTGCAGCAGTTCGGCAAGGGCGACTTGAGTGTTCGTACCCACTCTACCCGCGAAGATGAAATCGGTCAGCTGTCGCGCGGGGTCGATACCATGGGCGAGCAGCTGTGTACCTTGCTGCAGAAGGTACGCAATGCCTCGGCGACCCTCGATGATGAAGCGGAAGGGTTGAGCGTCAAGAGCCAGCAAACCCGCGCCAGCATGCAGGCGCAGTTTTCCGAAGTGGATCAGGTGGCCACCGCCATGAACGAAATGAACGCCACCGTGCACGAAGTGGCCCGCTACGCCAACGATGCCTCTCAGGCTGCCGATCACGCCAACACCGAGGCCTGCATGGGGCACGATGACGTTGCCCGCAGTATCGATACCATGCTGCACCTGGCCGAGTCGGTTACCCAGGCCGACAATGCCATGCGCGAGCTGGAAGGCCAGACCCAGCAGATTGGCTCCGTGGTCGAGGTGATTCGTACCATCTCCGAGCAAACCAACCTGCTGGCCCTGAACGCCGCCATCGAGGCCGCCCGGGCCGGTGAGTCCGGCCGCGGTTTTGCCGTGGTGGCCGATGAGGTGCGTTCGCTGGCGCAACGCACCCAGGACTCGACCGGTGAAATTCAGCGCATGATCCAGCAACTGCAGAGCCATGCCGGCACCGTGGTCGAGCACATGCAAAGCAGTCAGGAACAGGCCGGAATCAGCGTCGATGTGGTGCGCGCCGCCGGTAAGGATCTGGAGAAGATTCTGGACGAGGTGCAGCGCATCAACGACATGAACGCCCAGATCGCCACCGCCTCGGAAGAGCAGTCTGCCGTGGCCGAAGAGATCAACCGCAACCTGCTGCACATCAACGAAGGCTCGCAGGAAGCGCTGCAGGTGAGTGAGCTGATTTCACAAACCAGCCACCGGGTACTGGGCGCCTCGCGCGATCTGAGTCAGCAGATAGCGCACTTCCGGCTGCAGCAACCCGAGGAGCACAGCTCCGTGTTTGATGCCATCAAGGCCAAAACCCAACCCGCCTGATCCGGCACCAGCAACAACAAGGCCGCCCATTGGCGGCCTTTTTTTATTGCCAGATTGCATCACCAGACGTCATCGTCAGCGCTATACCGTCTCGCCTTTCAGCTCAATCACCATGTTGTCCCACCCCGCCGTCACCCCGTTCGGCAGAGCATGTTGCTGCAACCAGACATGAAAATCATGGCCGATATGAGTCAGGATCATCTGCTTGGGTCGCAGGCTGTCATGCAGTTCCAGCACCTGTTCCAATGCGTTGTGGTTGCGGCCCTCGCTGCCGGGAGGAAAGCTGCAGTCGATCACCACCGCATCCAGTGTTGGCTGAGCATGCAACCAACGGCTGCTGTGCGCCGGCAACCCCAGAGTATCGGTCAGATAGGCCAGTCGGCGCTCGCCAAAGTGAAACAGATACCCCAGGGTCGGGCGGGAGTGCACCAGATCGAGCGGAGTAATGCTCAACTCGCCCAACTGCCATTGCTGCCCGTGCTGCAGCGGCGGCCGAAAATCCAGACAGCCGGGATGCTTGAGCAGGTCGGCGCAACCGGCCGAATCGTTCGGGCACCACACCCGTATCGGTGCGCTACGGCCCCAGCGCAGATGAAACAGCCCCTGCACATGATCCACATGAAAATGGGTCAGCAGAATGCCCTCCAGGCTGCCCGGCACAAAGCGCCGGTGCAGATCCATCAGGCCGCCGTCGATCAACAGCCGGTGGCCATCCCATTCCACCAGGGCCGAACAGGGTTCACGCCCCTGTTCCGGCTGGGCATGAGCCTGGGCACAATAATGGCAGTCACAGCCATACAACGGCATGCCACCGGCGGCGCCCGTTCCCAGCAGGGTCAGACTCATCATCTTATTTTTCTCCCTGCAAATACCCCTGAAACTGACGCAGGGTCTCGGTCAGGGGCCCGCCGTTGTCCAGCCGCCATACCGAGTCCGGCAACCCACGGCTCTGGACCCGCGCCCGCTCCAGCCGCCGGAGAATATCGTCCTCACTTTCCCGCCCCCGAGACCGTAATCGCCGGCCCAGGATATCCGGAGAGACAGTGACCATCACCGGCACCAGCCGCTCCCCGAACCGGGCCTGCGCCCGGGGCAGAATGGCCCGCGAGCCGTTGACCATGATATCGACGCCGGATGCCAGCCAGGAGTCTATTTCGCATCCCAGGGCGTAGCGATGGCCATTGGCCTCCCAGTCGAGCGCAAACAGACCGAGCTGCTGTCGCAGCCGAAATTCCTCGTCGGAGAGTTCGACATGATTTTCGCCCCCGGCCGAGGCGGCGCGGGTGATATAACGGTGGGCCACCAGCAACTGATTAGCGAGTTGCTTGCGCACCACCAGCATAAAGCTGTCCTTGCCGGCGCCGGAAGGCCCCATCACATAAAACAGCCGTCCCCTGCCATCCTTCATGACACCACTCTCCTGCATCAGTACGCCAGTTCACCCCGGCACCAGACCCGGGTCGGATAGATCTGGCCGTCATGCTGTCGTACCAGCACCAGATCGGCCCGCCGGCCTTCCGCCAGTACCCCGCGGTCGTCCAGCCCCAGGGCTCGCGCCGGGTTACAGGTCGCCAGCCGCACCGCATCCGCCAGCCCCAGTGCATTACGTTCATCTTCCGCCAATCGGAACACGGCGTCGAGCAGACTGCCCGGATAGTAGTCGGACGACAGCACATCCAGCACCCCCAGTGCGGCTAGCTCGTGGGCGGCCACATTGCCCGAATGGGAGCCACCGCGCACCACGTTGGGCGCGCCCATCATCACCATAAGATCATGCCGATGAGAGGCGGTCGCCGCTTCGACCGTGGTCGGAAACTCGGCAATCACCATGCCCAGCCGACGGGATTCCTGTACATGGGCCAGGGTGGCGTCGTCGTGGCTGGCCAGGGAAATGTCACGCTCCCGACACTGGCGGGCAATTTCCGCCCGGTTGGGCGCCGACCAGCGGGCCGACAACGCCAGCTGGCTCCGTTCAAATTCCTGCATCTGCTGATCGTTGAGGTGATACTTGCCCTGGTAATACTCCCGGTACTTGACCATATTGACGAACTGGCGCTGGCCGGGGGAATGATCCATCAGCGATACCAGCCGTACCTCCGGCAGTTCCAGATAATGCTCGAACAGCGGCACCGTGGTCTCGTGCGGCAGCTCGCAGCGCAGGTGCAGCAAATGCTGGGCCCGGTTCAGGCCCTGCCGTTCGCTGTTCACCACCGTATGAATCATCTTGTCGAGGTTGTCCTGACGGGTGCCGCCGTCCCGCTCGTCGCCGATGGCCACCGCATCCAGTACCGTGGTGATGCCCGACGCCACCACCTGGGCATCGTGGGCGCGCATGGCGCCAAAGGGCGGCCAGCTGACCTTGGGCCGTGGAGTAAAATGCTTGTCCAGGTTGTCGGTATGCAGCTCCACCAGGCCGGGCATCAGCCAGCCGCCGTTGCCGTCAATGGCGCCCGGCTGTTGGCTCGGGCTGTCAGCCAGGGCGCGGATCTCGCCATCGATAACCTCGACCGAGCCCGGCACCACTTCGTTTTCCAGAACCAGGTTCACATTGGTAATAATCATGCGGAATGCTCCTCTTGCGCTGTGGCTGGCTGTTGGTTGCTGTCGGACTGGATTTCGTAGAGCTGGTCGGCCACCTGCTCGCGCACGTCTTCATCATGAAAGATGCCGACGATAGCCGCACCCCGGGCCTTGGCTTCCCGAATCAGTTCCACCACCACCGCCCGGTTGGTTGCATCGAGCGAGGCAGTCGGCTCGTCGAGCAGCAGAATCGGGTAGTCGGCAATAAAGCCCCGGGCAATGTTTACCCGCTGCTGCTCGCCGCCGGAAAAGGTCGCCGGCGCCAGCGCCCACAGATGCTCCGGCACGTTGAGCCGGGTCAGCAGCCGCTCGGCACGTGCCTGGGCCTCGGCCCGGTTGCCGCCCTGCTCGATCATCGGCTGCATCACCACCTCCAGGGCGCTGATACGGGGGATCACCCGCAGAAACTGGCTGACCCAGCCGATGGTGTGGCGGCGCACATTGACCAAAGTGCGCGGCGGCGCCTGAGTCATGTCCAGCAGTTGTCCCTGATGCTGTACCTCGATGCGGCCACTGTCGGTCAGGTAGTTGCCGTACAGGGTACGCAGCAGGGTGGACTTGCCGGTACCAGAGCGACCGTGAAGTACTACACACTCCCCCTGCCCGACCGAAAAGGAAGCACCGGCCAATACCGGCAGCCGAATGCCATTCTGGTTGTGCAAAACGAAGGTTTTGCGAACATTCGAAACGTTTAATGCGAAAGTCATGACCGCTCCTAGCTTTGCAGTACAGAAGACACGAGTAACTGGGTATAGGGATGCTGCGGATCGTCCAGCACCTGATCGGTAAGCCCGGTTTCCACCACCCGGCTTTGTTTCATCACCATCAGCCGGTGCGCCAGCAGGCGGGCCACCGCCAGATCGTGGGTGACGATCACCACCGCCAACCCCAGCTCGGACACCAGTCGGCGCAGCAGATCCAGCAGGCGTGCCTGTACCGACACGTCCAGCCCGCCGGTGGGTTCGTCCATGAAAATCAGCTTGGGATGGGTCACCAGGTTGCGGGCAATCTGCAGCCGCTGCTGCATACCGCCGGAAAAGGTCACCGGCATATCGTCGATGCGGTCGACGGGAATTTCCACGTCCTGCAGCCACTGCAGCGCCTGCTCGCGAATGCTGCCATAGTGGCGCTGGCCCACCGCCATCAGCCGCTCGCCGATATTGCCGCCGGCCGATACCCGCGGCCGCAGCCCGTCGAGCGGATGCTGGTGCACCACGCCCCAGTCGGTGCGCAGCAATTGCCGGCGCTGGCTTTCGGCCATTCGATACAGGCTGACCACCTGCTGCAACTGGCTGTCGGCGCTGCCACGCAGATAGAGCACTTCGCCCTCATCCGGAGCCAAGCGGCCGGAAATAGCCTGCAGCAGAGTACTTTTACCGGAGCCGGACTCGCCGACGATGCCCAGCACTTCGCCCGGATAGAGATCGAACGACACCTCGCTGAAGCCCTTGCCCGGCGCGTAGAGTTTGCTGAGGTTCTGCACCGACAGCAGCGGCTGTTCCTTCACCGTGATGGTGATTTCCGGCCGGGCCGTGATGTCGGCCTTCGGAGCGGATAATACGGGCTGATTCATGACTGTTTCTCCTGCTGCTGACGGCAATAATCGGTATCGGAGCAGATAAAGACCCGGCTACCCTGATCGTCGGTCACCACCTCGTCGAGGAAGCTGTCGGTGGAGCCGCAGATATCACAGGGCTCGTCCCACTGCTGTATTTCGAAGGGATGATCCTCGAAGTCGAGGCTCTTGACCCGGGTATAGGGCGGAACGGCGTAGATGCGCTTTTCCCGGCCGGCGCCAAACAGCTGCAGCGCCGGCATCATGTCCATCTTGGGATTGTCGAACTTGGGAATCGGCGAGGGATCCATGATGTAGCGGTCATTCACCTGCACCGGGTAGGCATAGGCGGTGGCGATATGGCCGTAACGGGCGATGTCTTCATACAGTTTGACGTGCATGATGCCGTACTCTTCCAGTGCGTGCATTTTGCGGGTTTCGGTTTCGCGCGGCTCGATAAAGCGCAGCGGCTCCGGAATCGGCACCTGATACACCAGGATCTGGTCCGGCCCGAGGGCGGTTTCCGGAATGCGGTGGCGGGTCTGGATCAGCGTGGCCTCGGTGGTCACCTCGGTGGTGTTCACCTGGGCCACCTGCTGGAAGAAGGAACGAATGGACACCGCATTGGTGGTGTCGTCCGCGCCCTGGTCGATCACCTTGAGGGTATCGTCGCGGCCAATCACCGCCGCAGTCAGCTGCACGCCGCCGGTGCCCCAGCCGTAGGGCATGGGCATTTCCCGGCCGCCGAAGGGCACCTGATAGCCGGGTATGGCCACCGCTTTCAGCAGCGCCCGACGGATCATGCGCTTGGTCTGTTCATCCAGGTAGGCGTAGTTGTAGCCGTGATGCTGTACATCGTTGGTGGTCTGGTGAGTCATCATGCCTGTTCCCCTGCCTGGCCGGCTGCCGGGCCATGCGTTTGTTCGTGTTCCCGCCGCATCTTGCGCAGCAGCTCCAGTTCGGCCTGAAAATCCACGTAATGCGGCAACTTAAGGTGCGATACAAAGCCCGAGGCTTCGACGTTGTCCGCATGGGCCAGCACAAATTCCTCGTCCTGGGCCGGTCCGGCCACCTGCTCACCGTATTCCGGCGCCTGCAGCGCCCGGTCTACCAGCGCCATCGACATCGCCTTGCGTTCGCCAAAGCCGAAAGTCAGGCCGTAACCCCTGGTAAAGGCCGGTTTTTGCTGTTTGTCGCCGACAAAGCCGTTGATCATCTGACACTCGGTCAGCTCGATATCACCGATATCGATGGCAAAACCCAGCTCTTCCGGCACCAGTTCCAGGGGCACTTCACCGCAGCGGATTTCGCCGGCGAAGGGATGGTTGCGGCCATAGCCACGCTGGGTGGAATAACCCAGCGCCAGCAGAAAGCCTTCGTCACCGCGCACCAGTTGCTGCAAACGGGCGGAGCGGTCGCAGGGGTAAGTGGCCGGTGTCATGGTGATATCGGCCGGCGTTTCGCCGTTGTCGGTTTCCGTCACCATCAGCTCGAGCTGTTCGAGAATACCGGCCACCTGGGGACAGGCTGCAGGTTCGCTCGCCACCGGCTCCGGTCCCGGATGTTCGCCGTCGGCCAGCAGGGTAAAGTCCAGCAAGCGGTGGGTATAGTCATAGGTCGGCCCCAGCAACTGGCCACCGGGCAGATCCTTGTAAGTCGCCGAAATACGGCGTGCGATGCGCATGGCGGCGGTATCGACCGGCTCGGTCGTCGCCAGCCGTGGCAGGGTGGTACGATAGGCGCGCAGCAGAAAAATCGCCTCCACCAAGTCGCCCCCCGCCTGCTTGACCGCCAGCGCCGCCAGTTCCTTGTCGTAGACGCCGCCTTCGGTCATCACTCTGTCTACCGCGCCGGCCAGCTGCTCTTCTACCTGAGCCACGCTGATTTCGGGCCTTTCGGTATTGCCCCGTCGTTTTTTCGCCTGCAGTTGGTGTGCTGCGGCAATGGCTTTTTCGCCCCCTTTCACTGCTACATACATGCTTATCTCTCCACTCGGGTGGTACGCGGAATGGCAACCAGTTCCCGGTCGCACACCAGCATCAGGTCGATACCCAGCGGGAAGGCCGCATCCCGCTCACTCAGAAAACGCACCAGTGCCTCGGGCACCTGTCCCAGAAAAATACGGCGAGTATCGGGAATACCCGGCCCCGACAGGGTGACCTCGACGCCCCGGTCCAGCGAGTCGGTTTCGATCAGCAGGGTAGCGCCCTGATCCGGGTATTCTTCATTGCCCACCGGCAGGCGACTCAACAGCGCGCCGCAGTCGTCCAGGTCGGCACCGGCCAATACCGCAAAGTCGGCCTCGGCGGCGTCGCTACTCAGCGGGGCCGCCACATGAAAGCGAAGATTCTCGAGCACGGCATCGTCCTGCTGCAGCGCAGGCGATAACCAGAGCCGGGTGCCGCTGTCGGCCAGGGTCAGCAGTGTCTGCACACAACCGGCGCTCAGGTTGCCGAAACGGCCGGCGCGGTCCAGTTCGACCCGGGTGCCCGGCTCCGACATCGCCTTCAACAGGCGGCGAAAGCAGACCTGACTGTCGTGGATGGCATCCGTAAATGCCGTGGTGATCATGGTCATTCGTCTTCTCCCCGCACCATGGTAAAAAAGTCCACCTTGCTGGCCGCCACTTGCTGGCGAGTAGCGGCTTCCTGCTCTGCCCTCTGCGCCGCCAGCGGAGCAATCAACCCCTTGTCCAGCACTTCATGCCCGCTGCGGGTTTGCATCAGCGCATCAATCAAGGCCGCCAGCTCCGCATGGGGTTTGTTGCGACCGCGCAGGTAGCTGTAGCCCAGCTCGCCGCTGTTCAGCTTGACCACCGCCCGGGTAATGGTGACATCGCCGAGGTTGAACTGCCGGCCGGTGGCGCCCATGCGGGCCCGAACCTGGGCCAGGCCAATCTCGGGAGCCCGAATCAACTGGTACTCAGGGGTCAACTGCAGGGCTTGCCAGCCGCTTTGCAGTGCCGAAAACGATGTTCGGGCCAATACCGACATCCATTGTTTGCGTTGTGGTGTATTCATTTAGTGCTCCACGACATATTCAATTAAATCGGAACGAGCCGAACTTACGGAAAACTCCGCTATCTGTTCCGTTCCTTTAAGCTGGTTCTGGGTTTTAATCCGCATCACCGGAATGGACTTGTTGATCTGCAATAAACGACTTTCTTCACCGGAGGGTATTCTGGCCCCCAGGCGGGTCGACTTTCTTTTCAGCTCGATATCCAGCGTTCGTTTTAAAAACTCGTGCAAGGAGCCTTGCTGAAATTGTTTTAATACCGGCCACCACTCCGGGTTACTCAAATAATGGTGGATGACGGAACGGGGAATGTTTTCCGTTTTCCGCAGTGTTTGTATGTAAATAATCTTCTGCTGCTGACCCAGCTGTAATTCATGCGCCAGCCGGGCGGTAACCGGTATCAGACGGGCGCCGATCACCTGGCAGCTGGGCAGAGAACCCTGCTCCAGAAAGTTGCCGGTGAAGTGGGCCCCATCGTGCAGCTTGTAGAGGTGCGGCTGACGCAACACCATGTTGCCCTTGCCCTGATGGCGCTGAATCAGGCCATTGGCCACCAGCTCGTCGATGGCTCGCCGTACCGTGTGGCGATTGACTCCAAAGCGCTCGGCCAGCTGCATTTCGGGCGGAAGATAATCACCCGCCTTGAAATACCGGTGAATATCCGCTTCCAGTTGCCGGTAAATAACCTGGTAGACGCGCATGCTTCCCCCTTTCTCTCTGGCCTGTTTATTCGCCGATCTTGTCTAGACAAGTCTGGCTAAATAAATCAGATATAGCGTTTGCGAATGGCCTGCGAGGCCACATCGAGCAGGCTCACGGTCACGATCACCACCAGCATGATGGCCGCCGTCTGTTCGAACTGAAAACTGCGAATCGCTTCCCACAGCAAGACCCCGACGCCGCCGGCACCCACCATGCCCACCACGGTGGCCGAGCGTACGTTGGACTCGAAACGGTAGAGCGAATAGGAAATCCACAGCGGAATCACCTGCGGCAGCACACCGTAGAGAATTTCTTCCAGCTTGGTGGCACCGGTGGCCCGCACCCCCTCGATGGGGCCCGGCTCTATCGCTTCCACCGCCTCGGAAAACAGCTTGGCCAGCACGCCGGTGGTATGTACGAACAGCGCCAGCACCCCGGCAAAAGGCCCCAGCCCCACCGCCACCACAAACAGCATGGCAAACACCATTTCGTTGATGGCCCGGGCCGCATCCATCAGCCGGCGCATCGGCTGACACACCCACTGGGGAAACAGGTTGTCGGCACTCAACAAACCGAAGGGAACCGCCAGCACGATGGCCAGCAGCGTGCCCCACAGCGCCACCTGCAGGGTGACCAGGGTTTCTTTCAAATACAGCTGCCAGTGGGTAAAGTCCGGCGGAAAAAAGTCGACGGCCAGCTCGGCCATGTTGCCGGCATCCTGCACCAACACCGCCGGATTCATTTCGGCGCCCTGCCAGGCCCAGGCCAGTACCAGCGCCAGCAGCATCCACTTGACCATTTGCCCCAGGCGCGAGCCTGGTTTAGGCCGGGTAACGACGTCAGTATTCATCTTTACAGTCTCCGATGCCCCCCCGGGGCCGGCCATGCCGGCCCCGAGGCGGTCTTTAGTTGGTCATGGCTGCCAGGGCAGACATCTGACGATTCAGAGCCGCCAGTTCCATTTTTACCTGATTAATGTCGGCCGCATCGGCCTCGTTGTTTTCCAGTTCGTTCAAATCCTTGAACAACTGCAACTGGCGGATAGGCAACAGCTGCATGTCGCTGGAAGGAGTGAACGAGTCCCACTGCAACGCTTCCAGAATCGCCTTCTGCTGCGGATCATCGGACTGGCCATACTTCATGAAGAAGTCGTACACCACCTGCTTGGTGGCTTCCGGCAGATTTTTACGCCAGACAATGGGGTCGGCCGGGATCAGTGGTGACTTCCACAACACCTTGATATTTTTTACCTTCTCCGGGCTGTGCTGGGCGAAGCGCTCCAGGCTTTCGGTGTTGTTGGTGGCCACATCCACCTGCTTGTTGAGTACGGCGAACACGTTCACCTCGTGGCTGGAATTGAGGGTGCGCTTGAACTCCTGGGCAGAAACCTGGTTCTGGGCAAACACATAGTAGGAAGGCACCAGAAAACCGGAGGTCGAGTTGGGATCGCCATTACCGAACGTCAGCTCTTTACGCTGTGCCAGCACGTCGTCCACCGTGTTCAGCGGGCTGTCCTTGTGGGCGATCAGCAGACTCCAGTAACCGGCCTGGCCATCTTTGCCCACCGTCTGGGCAAAGATTTCTCCCCCGGCCCGATCGACTGCTTCCATCGCCGACTTGTTGCCCAGCCAGGCAATGTCGACCTTGTCGAAGCGCATACCCTGAATGATGCCGGCGTAATCGGGGGCGAAGAAGGCGTCCACTTCCACCCCCAGCTGTTTTTCCATCTCGGCGAGGAAGGGTTCCCAGTGCTGCTTGAGATTCTGCTGGGATTCGGTAGAAATAATGCCGAAGTTGATGGTCGACAAGGGCGCGTCCTCGGCCAGTACCGGGGTGGCGATCATGGCGGCCAGTAACGAGGCGCCACCGGCGAGCTTCTTCAGTGTTCGAATCATGACAATTGTCCTTGAATGGAGCGGGATGCAAAGGCGGGGTTGACCCGCAACGGGGTAATCGCCGGGCCCTGAATGGCGGCGGTAGCGGTCGTGGGGGCTTTGCTGTACAGCGCGGTCAGCGCCTGCTCGCCGATATCGGCCGCGGCCCCCTGATAGAAGACTTCACCTTCGCGCAGGGCCACCAGTTGCTGGCAGTATTTCAGTGCGTAATCCACCTGATGCAGGGTCACGACGATGGGGATGCCTTCCCGCTCGTTGATGTCCTTGAGCAGCTCCATGACGTTACGCGCCGATTCGGGATCGAGTGACGCTATGGGTTCGTCGGCAAAGATGATGCGCGCCTTCTGCATCAGCGAACGAGCGATAGCCACCCGCTGTTGCTGACCACCGGACAGGGTAGACACCCGCTGGTGGGCATAGTCCGCCATGCCCACCCGATCCAGCGCCGCCATGGCCTGCTGTTGCTGCTCTTGAGTAAAACAACCGGTCAGGGTGCGCCACTTGGCGGTGGAGCTCAGGGCCCCAATCAACACATTGGTCAGCACGCTCAGACGATTCACCAGATTGAATTGCTGGAAGATATAACCCGCCCGGGCCCGGCAGCGACGCACCTGCTGCGCCGCCTTGCCCCGGGATTGCACCAGCTCCCCCAGGATCCGGACCTCGGTACCTTCCCGGCGATCGGAAAACACCAGACCGCTCAGATGACGCAGCAGAGTGGACTTGCCCGAGCCGGACGGCCCCAACAGCGCGGTGATCCCCGGGTGGGAAATATCCAGACTGATCTCTTTCAGCGCTTTTTTATTGTCAAAGCTCTTGCTCAGACTTCTGACCTCAATGATCTTGTTCATTGCTAGCAGCCTCACGATAGGTTCGGGAGCCATACTGGTGGTCGAAGATGACGGTTTTATTGAAGAATTAAGTCAACCGGATGAACAGCCGCCACTGTTGCAGCGAAAAGAAAACTCTCAACACACTGTTATTAAAGGATTTATTGAGGAAGGCGGTATTATGCGGCGCACTTGTATAGACAAGGCTTTCAGAAAAGCTTCATCTTTCAAAGCGATGAGGAGAGCACAGCTGTCGCTCAAGGCGAAGGAAATGAAACGACGGCAATGACAACTGAAGGAATACGGCGGAAGAGAGAAAGGCCCGGGACTGGCGCCAGGGTAAAAGCCGAGTCAGAGCCGAAAACAACAAGGCCGCCAATGGGCGGCCTTGTTGTTATATAGCTTGACGCTATTTGGTGATACCGGGTGATTAGCCCTGTAGCACCTTGTCCAGCGCCTGCTCGAAGGTGGCGACGGTGCGATCCACATCCTGCAGTTTGTCGAGACCGAACAGTCCGATGCGGAAGGTCTGGAAATCGGCCGGTTCATCACACGCGAGCGGCACACCCGCGGCGATCTGCAGCCCTTCGGCGACAAACTTGCTGCCGCTCTTGATGGCCGCATCCTCGGTGTAGCACACTACCACGCCAGGGGCGGCAAAGCCGTCTGCGGCCACGCTCTTGATACCCCGCTCGGCCAGCAGGGCGCGTACCCGGTCACCCAGTTGCTGCTGACGCCGCTTCATCTCCGCAAAGCCCAGACCACAGGTCTCCTTGATGGTATCGCGGAACTGGGTCAGGGCATCGGTGGGCATGGTGGCATGATAGGCATGACCGCCCTGCTCGTAGGCTTCCATGATCTGCAGCCATTGCTTCAGATCACAGGCAAAGCTGCTGCTCTGCGTCTGCTCTATGCGCTGGCGCGCCAGCTCGCTCATCATCACCAGGCCACAGCAGGGAGAGCTGCTCCAGCCCTTCTGGGGAGCGCTGAGCAGAATATCGACACCGCATTCCTTCATGTCTACCCAGATGGCGCCGGAGGCGATACAGTCGAGCACGAAGAGGCCACCCACTTCGTGTACCGCCGCGGCCACCGCCTTGAGGTAGTGATCCGGCAGCACCATGCCGGCGGCGGTTTCTACATGGGCGGCCAACACCAGGCCCGGCTTGTTGGCCCTGATGCCGGCAACCACTTCCTCTATGGGGGCCGGGGCCATGGCCGCCTGGGGGCCTTCCTCGACAGTGCGGGCCTTGAGCACGGTTTCCGACGCGGGTATCTTGCCGGCCTCGAAAATCTGGCTCCAGCGATAACTGAACCAGCCATTGCGAATGATCAAGCAATCCTGATCGGTGGCAAACTGACGGGCCACCGCCTCCATGCCGAAGGTACCACTGCCGGGCACCACCACCACCGAATGGGCCTGATACAGTCCCTTGAGGCTGGCGGAGATATCACGCATCACCTGCTGAAAACGCTGGGACATATGGTTCAGGGATCTGTCGGTATAAACCACCGAATATTCCAGCAGGCCATCGGGGTCGATATTGGGCAGTAATCCGGACATAATTACCTCTTGGGTCAAATAACTGATACAAAAAACGCCGCATGTGAGTCAGCGCCCAGCGCCGGCAAGCAGACCTTCAGCACCAAGAATGGCACAGGTGAGCCCGAAGAGGCGAGCCCATTATGAGTCTGTGCGGTGCCTGACCGGTATTGTGCAGCCGGGACGGCCACCCGAGCGTGGGTTTTAATGATGCCCAATCTGTCTGTATATAACAAACACCTAATGGATAAAATCCATATTTACGGCCGTTGCCAGCATCTACGAACAGGGTGTTGGCATAAACTCGATATTTATAACCAGGATGACAACTCTCTATGAACGAACAATTCAGTCTGGAAGGACATGCCTTTATTCCCCTGCACAACCTGCTGAAAGTACTCGGCTGGTGCGACTCCGGCGCCATGGCCAAGATGGTGATCGATGAAGGGATGGTACAGGTAAATGGTGAAATAGAAGTGCGCAAGCGCTGCAAGATAGTGGCCGGTCAGTGCGTTAGCTTTAACGGACAAGAAGTCGAGGTCACCGAATAACCATCATGAGGCCCAGAGTCGAACCCGCATCGCCCAGGGCACCGGCGGCCCCCACCAGGGAGGACGGAAATGCCGGAACGGCAGCAGCATGCGGACAGAGGGATCGGCTCTGCCGACCTTCCGTTTCAGGGACAAAACGGAGAGCGGACATGAATGTATCTACAGCGAGCCGGCGGAGCGGGTCCTTTATCCGGAATTGATATGACAATCAAACAGTTCGATTGTTTAATGGGCCAGGCATAAACCAGATGCACGGAAATCGGAAAACAAAAAGGGCTCATCATTTGATGAGCCCTTTTTGAGGATTTGGTCGGCATGAGAGGATTCGAACCTCCGACCCCTTCGTCCCGAACGAAGTGCGCTACCAAGCTGCGCTACATGCCGTCAACGGGGCGAGAATTTACAGAAATGACGGTATTGTTGCAAGCTATTTTTAAGCGCCGGCACTATTTAGATCCCAGCAGGCGTCGACTCCAGTCCGTCACTCGCCCCTCGGTCAGATAAGCTGTCGCTTTTTCACGCCAACTGCCTGATAAATAGTCTGATTCGGCCAATTTCTGTAACGCCGCCCGCTCGAAGCTCTGATTAAACACAATGTCACCAACCCGCTTCACCGGCATGTGCGGGCAAGGTCTCTCGACCAGCGTCATTTCGGCCTCCGGATCCACTTCGCCTTCTTCCAGTACCCGCAGCAACCAGCCCGTTCGACCATTGGCCTGCACCAGTACCGAGAAAAAATCATAACCGAAGCGAGCATTGAGCTTGTAGCAGGGCGAGCGCGGCTGGCTTATCTGGATCAGGGCCTCGTCCAACCGGTAGATATCCCCGATACAGGCCTCCGTTTCATCCAGGCCGATGCCGGAGATATTCTCGCCGAAGGCCCCCGGCGCCAGCAACGCGGATGAGGCGGTCAGCCCCATGCCCTGAAACCAGCTGCGCCAGAAGCCGTAATGCTCTCGCGGGTAGTAATGCAGCGCCCGCTCGGGCCCCCCGTGAAAGCGGCCAGATACCTGGGCGTCGTCGCTCAACCCGGTCAGACTGCAGAATTGCCGAACATTAACCGCTCGTTTATCGATGGCACTGCTGATGCTCGGGTTCAGCATGGCCGGCTGGCCCGCCAGTATTTTCACCTGCATGATGACCTCCCGCTGGCCTGAAACAATGAGATTAAGGAAATGCCCTGCCAGGCAGGTGGATTGAGTCTATAACAAAGTATGGGCTAACTCATTACGGGATCATCGGGGATCGACCGCCATGAAGAAATTGCTGCTATCACTGCTCGCCCTGTTCAGCCTGTCTGTGCAGGCAGCACTGACGGTCAGGATCCCGCTGCCGGAGCCCGCTCCGCCACTGTACCCCTACTATCGGCAACTGCTGACCCTGGCACTGGAAAAGAGTGGCGAAGACTTTGCCATTGATCAGGTAGCACTGAACGAACCCCAGCAGCGGCTGGCACAGAGGCTGCTCGAGGGTAAAACGGTCAATCTGCTCTGGATGGGCACCTCCGGCGAATACGAGCAGACACTGCTTCCGGTGCTGATACCCCTGCTTCGCGGCCTGTCCGGCTTCCGGTTGTTGCTGATCAACCAGACCCGGCAACAGGACTTCAGCCGGGTGCAGAGCCTGGGTGAACTGGCCACCTTTATCGGCGTGCAGGGCATCGGCTGGAGTGATATCGATATTCTCAAACAGGCGGGATTGAACATCAGTGCCGCCCCCCGAGACACCATTCTGGACATGCTGAATCGCAACCAGCATGTGGACTATTACCCGCGCAGCCTGGTGGAGGCCCACGCCGAGCTGGCCGCCACCACCGGGCACTATCCACTGCTGATGGCCGAACCCCGATTGCTGCTGCATTACCCTTTCGCCATCTATTTTTTCGTCAGCCCCGAATACCCCGAACTGGCCGAGGCCCTGAAACGGGGATTGACCCTAGCCTATACCGATGGCAGTTTCATGACCCTGTTCGAGCAGTACCCACCGATCCGTGCCAGCCTGCCGGTACTGCAACAGCCGAGATTACGGCTGGAACTCGCCAATCCCTTTATGAACGAATCCAGCCGCCGGGTGCCGGCGCAGTACTGGCACCCGGCCGCCCGGCCTTGAAAAACGGCCGTCGGCTGTTCACTATCATTGAGTCATGATCCTTGATGGAGTTACATCCGGTGAAAATCGCCTTTTTCAGCAGTCAGCCCTACATGCAGCAGCCTTTCGCCGCGCACAACCGGGACCATGGCTTCGACATCAACAGCGGCAAAATCGGCGCCCAGGGGCTGGACATCTGTGAAGAAGAGGAAAACCTGTTCTTCAGCGACAAATCCTGTGAAATCATCCATGATGACACCTTTCATCTGCGGTCGACCTACCCCAACGTGATCCTGACCGATCACCAGGCGTTTCTGACCCGGGAGGCACTCGCCGCCATCGCCCATATTACCCTGGACAACCTGCAACGGCTGTCCTGCAACAAACCTTGTGATAATCAAATAAATTAAGGAGTCGTTATGAAAACAACCATTGCCGCCACCGCCGCCCTGCTGCTGACCGCCTGCAGCGGCGGCCTCAAGGTGATCGAGTCCGATCTGCAGCATCACCACTGGAACCTGACCGCCATCAATGGCGTGGCCGTCGACCCGGAGATCAAATCGGATCTGGAAGTTGCCGAGCACTTCAGCATCAACGGCATGGCCGGCTGTAATCGCTTCTTCGGCAGCGCCACCCTGGAGCAGGGTCGTCTGAAAGCCGCTCCCCTGGCCAGTACCAAGATGGCCTGTGACCCGATAACACAACAAGTGGAAACCGCCGTACTGCACACCCTGAGCGAAGGCGCCACCGTCAACAACAAAGGGCAGCAGCTGGAGCTGGTCGGCGAGAAATATACCCTGACCTATCAACTGGCCGACTGGATGTAACCATGAACGAGCACTTCCTGATCTGCCCGGTCTGTCAGGCCAAAAACCGGATTCCCGGCGAACGACGGCAACAGACGCCAAAATGCGGTAAATGCAAGGAGTCCCTGCTGCCGCACCAACCGCTGACGCTGGACGGCCCATTCATGGACCGGCTACTGGCGAACGAAACCCTGCCGCTGGTGGTCGACTTCTGGGCGCCCTGGTGCGGTCCCTGCCAGAGCATGGCACCGGTGTTTTCTGCCGCCGCCGGCGAGATGAATGGCCAACTGAGACTGGCCAAGCTGGATACCGAGGCGCATCAGGCGGCAGCCGCCCGCTTCGGCATCCGCTCCATCCCTACCTTGATAGCTTTCAAACAGGGCAAGGAAGTCGCCCGCCAGTCCGGCGCCCTCTCCGCCGGCCAACTGCGGCAATGGCTACAGAGCCTGCCGGTATAAACGGAGATAAAAACAGGCTGCGTCCGAGGAAAATATTGAGCAAGGGATCATGGATTATCAGACGCGCAAGCTGGTATAAGAAGGTTTTTACTCCTGTGGAATGCATGATGGATCAACTCGAACAACAGCGCCTGGCGCACATCCTGAATCAGACGCGCAGCATTGCCCTGGTCGGGGCTTCCAACCGACCGGAACGAGCCAGTTATCAGGTAATGGAATACCTGCTGCAACACGGCTATCAGGTGCACCCGGTCAACCCGCAGCTGGCCGGCGCCGTCATTCTCGGCCAGACTTGCGTCGCCGAGCTGGATGAACTGGATCAGCCGGTGCAGTTGATCAACGTATTCCGACGTGGCGAATATGCCGCCGACATCGCGCTCGAAGCCATCGCCCATGACGCCCGGTGTCTGTGGCTGCAGGAGGGAGTTCAGAGTGCGGCGGCAGCCGAATCCGCCGCCGAGGCCGAGCTGGAATACGTCGAGGATCTCTGCATCAAGAAGGTACACCGACAACTGCTGGGCTAACCACCACATCCATTCCAAACAAAAAGGGGCCCTGGCCCCTTTTTGTTACAGACGATCAGTGCTGATGGTGCTCTTGCGGTGCTGTTGGCTCCGCATCCACGGCGACTTCCACCACTATGGTACCGGCCTGCTTGAAGTGCAGGGTCAGCGGGAAACGCTCACCGACTGCCGGCACCTGCTTCAGCCCCATCAACATCAGGTGATGGCCACCCGGTGCCAGCGTCAGCTCGCCACCGGCCGGGATCACCAACTCGTGCAGCTGGCGCATCTTCATCAGCTCGCCGTCCTTGATGTGGGTGTGGATCTCCACCTGGTCGGCAACCGGACTCTCGGCGCCCAGCAGCACATCCTCCGCCTCCCCCTTGTTGGTCACCGTCAGATAAGCCACCCCAGTGGTGGCCACCGGCGGCAGCGGCCGGCTCCAGGGGTGAGCAATGTCCAGGTTGCCGCCATGATAACTGTGAGCCGAGACCACGGAGGAGCCCAGCAGCAGGGCCGTGGCCAGCAAGGTGCGTAACGATGACATTATTTCATTCCTTTCAGAGGATTAGATCCGAACCATTGTAATAGGCGCCGGCAAAAAGGCCAGAGCATTAGCCCTGGCCTTCAATATGCGGAACCATGTCTCTCATGGCCTAGCCGGTTATATCCACCGCCCTGGTGGCCACCACAGCCTGTGCTTCTTTCGCCACCGAGCTGTCTTCCGCCCGTTTGCCCAACACTCGCAGCCCCAGCGCCATGGCCAGGGCACAGATGGCGATACCCAGCCACCAGGGCAGACCATAGGCCACCGGCACTATGCCGAACAGGGTAGCGATCACACCCACGAACAGCGCGTAGGGCAACTGGGTCCGCACATGCTCGACCAGACCACAGCCGGAGGCCATGGCGGCCAGCAGCGTGGTTTCCGCCAGCGGAGAACAGTGGTCGCCCCAGACGGCGCCGGCCAACACCGCCGCCACCGAGGCATAGAAGAGGTGCATAAACTCGGGATCACCGGCCAGACCGTGATGCAACAACACAGCCCAGGCCAGCGGCACCACCAGCGGCATCATGATACCCATGACGCCCCAGGACGAGCCGGTAGCGAAGGCGGTAAAGGCCGACAACAGGAACACACTCACCGGGATCAGCTCGGGTGTCAGGCTGTCGCTCAGCACGCTCACCAGATAATCGCTGGTATGCAGCGACTCGTTCACCGACGACAGAGCCCAGGCCATCATCAGTATGGTGATCGGCAGCAGCATGGACTTTACCCCCTCAAACCAGTAATGAGCCGCTTCGTCCATACTCAGAAGTCGCTGCACCTGCGTCATGATCAGCGCCACCAGGGTGCTGAGCAGCGAGCCCCACATCATGGCGGTGAAAGAGTCACCGTTGCCAAACACGTCACGCAACTGGTACTGGGCCGGGTGGCCCAGCTCTTCCATGCCGGTATACCAGATGCCGCCCAGGGTGGTCAGCACCAGCACCGTCATCGGAATGATGGCGTTCAGCGCCCGATGCGGTATGCCCGGTTTGGCATCGATACTGGCCTCTTCGGCGATGGCTTCCCGATCGGTCAGGACATCGTCGGCGTCCTGCTGTTGCTGCACCGCCCTGATCTCGGCCTTGAGCATGGGCCCGAAGTCACGACCGCTGAGGCTTATCATGAACACGAACAGCAGAGCCAGGATCGGATAGAAGCTGTAGCTGATGGTCGCCAGAAAAACCCCGTAGGCCGAACCCTCGAAGCCTTCAATCTGGCCCAGCGCCTCGTCGATCAGACCCACCTGAAAGCCTATCCAGGTCGTCACCAGCAGGATGGCCGACACGGGGGCGGCGGTCGAATCAACGATATAGGCCAGCTTTTCCCGGGAGATACGCAGCCTGTCGGTAATATTACGCATGGTATTACCGACGATCAGCGCATTGGCGTAGTCGTCGAAAAAGATGGCGGTGCCCAGCAGTCCTGTGGTGGTCTGGGCACTGCGCCGGCCCCGCACGAAACGGGTGATATGGTTGGCAATGCCGACGGTGCCACCATTGCGGGAGATGATACCCACCATACCGCCGATCAACAGACAGAACAGCACGATCGACATGTGCTCGGAATCGCTGGCGGCGGTCAGTACATGCACGTTGACCGAGTCCAGCACGCTGACCAGCGCCTTGTCACCGGCCATGCCATAGCTGAGCCAGCCGCCGGAACAGATGGCCAGAAACAACGCCAGTATCACCTGCCGGAACACCAGCGCCAGCACGATGGCCAGCAGCGCCGGCACCACCGACAGCCAGGCGGCAATGGCCGGACTGTCTACCTCGGCCAGCACGGTACCAACCTCGTCCACCAGGGTGATCCCGGCGTTATCGGTGCTGCTCAACAGCCCTTCCACCATGGCTTCGCCGTCGATAAAGGTCAGCGCATGGCGCTGCCCTTCATGCTCCAGCCACAATGGCTGCTCGGGTTCGCCGCTCAGGGTCACGCTGAAGGGAATTCCCTGCAGCACCAGGCCGGGCATGTCGATTGTTGGTGTTTCGGCCCGACTGATCGCCGGCGCCAGCAATAACAGCAAGACCAGCCAGATGCCGCCCAGGCCAAACCATTGTTGTGTTTTCATATTATTCCCTTCCATGGTAATTGAATTTTTTACCGGATTGTCAGACCGAGCGCAGATACCAGTCGAACTCCTGCGGGCTGACATTGCGCATAAACAGCAGCCGTTCACCGTGGCGGTTGGCGTGATATACCCGACAAAATTCCCGCCCCAGATACTCCGGCAGCAGTTCGTTGCGCTGCCACTGCTCCAGTGCCTGAATCCAACTGGACGGCAGGCTGGGCGGGTGGGAGGCATAACCGTTGCCCACCACAGGCGCGGGCGGGGTCAACCGCTGGGTGATGCCGTAATGAATGCCGGCCAGAATACTGGCCATCAGCAGATAGGGATTGGCATCGGCGCCGGCCACTCTGTGTTCCAGCCGCCGGGCCTCGTCACTGCCACCGGGAATGCGTACCGCCACGGTGCGGTTGTCGGCGCCCCAGGTCTGGCTCATCGGCACATAGAAACCGGGCTGAAAACGGCGATAACTGTTGGCGTTGGGCGCGAATATCACCATGGACTCCGGCATCAGCGTCAGGGTACCGGCGATGGCGCTTTTCAACACGGCACTGCCCAGGGGATCGTCCGCTTCGCCCTTGAACACATTGTTGCCCTGCTCGTCCAGCAGGCTGACATGAATATGGGTGCCGCTCCCCGCCTCCTGGTTGTAAGGCTTGGCCATAAAAGTGGCGTCCATCTGGTGGCGAGCCGACACGCCCTTGATCAGCCGCTTAAGCAGCACCGCCTCGTCACAGGCCTGCATGGCATTGTTTCTGTGCTTGAGATTGATTTCGAACTGCCCCGGAGCACACTCGGCGATGGCGGTATCCACCGGCAGACGCTGGGTTTGAGCCGCCTCGTGAATGGCTTCGATAAAGTCGCAGTGATCATCCAGATCCGACAGCGAATACACCTGACACTGGGTGTCCCGCTTGCCGGTGACCGGAGATACCGGCGGTTGTAGTTGCTGCCACTCGTCCCGTTCCCGATCGACCACGTAGAACTCGGTTTCCACCGCCACCACCGGAGTCAGCTTCAACTCGGCAAAACGGTCCAGCACTCGCTGCAACACATGGCGCGGATCATAGATAAAGGGGGCTCGGCTGTTCTCGTACATGCTCATCAGCACCTGGGCACAGGGCCTGTCCTGCCAGGGAGTGCGACTCAGGGTGCCAGGTACCGGAAAACACAAGCGGTCGGATTCGCCCTGATCCAGCCCCAACCCGGTTTCTTCTATGGTGTTGCCGTTGATGTCCAGCGCAAACAGCGAGGCTGGCAGGCAAATCCCGTCCTCATAGGCCTTGAGCAGGCTGTCTCGCGGGATGCGCTTGCCGCGGATCACCCCGTTGATATCCCCAATCATCAGGTCGATGGAATTGATATCCGGGTTTTGTTCCAGAAATTCCCGGGCTTCCTTCAGTCCTGCTTCCACCTCTACTTCATCCATCACGACCTCCTTGTTGGCCCTGGCAACTTTATTGTTGGCTTTTAATAAACACAAAGAACAATCATCGTTATAAAATAATCACCACATCAACGCAATCACCGCCCTCGAGAAATGGTTGCACATATGTTAAAAATAGCGACACTCATCACACAAACCCCAACAAATCACGATAACCGTTGTTAACCAACTTGGCTTTCCCGTCTGGTTTGTGCTCTTATTCTTTACAGTCACGGCATCGGTGATGTTAAATATATAAACCAACCAACTTATTGGGTAGCTACATGGAAAGAGCAACGCACAAACCCCTGATCGGGGTGACCGCCTGCCAGCGGCACATTGAAGGCCATGACTGCCACATGGTGGTCAACAAGTACGTGAATGCCCTGCGCCAGGCGGCAGGAGTAGAAGTGGTACTGCTGCCGGCACTGGAACGGGGGCTGGCGCCGGGTATTCTGGAGCGACTGGACGGCCTCTGCCTGACCGGTAGCTACAGCAACGTCGCGCCCCACCATTTTGAACAAGCACCCTGGCCCGGCGACTGTCGCTACGATGCCGATAGAGATGGCAGTGCCCTGTCGCTGATCAAGCAGGCGCGCCGACTGAAACTGCCCATGCTCGGCATCTGCCGCGGCCTGCAGGAAATGAACGTCGCCTATGGCGGCAGCCTGCGCCACAAACTGCAGGAACAGGCCGGCCTGCTCGACCACCGGGAACCGGCTCATGACTGGAAAGACAGCCACTATGAACCGGCTCACGACATCAGCCTCAACCCGGACGGCCTGCTGTATCGACTGACTCAAGCAACCGAGTTCAGGGTCAACTCCCTGCATCAGCAGGGTATAGACCGGCTGGGCCAAGGCCTGATCGCCGAGGCCCTGGCGCCGGACGGTCTTATCGAGGCCGTCAGCGATCCCGCCCAGCCCTTCGCGCTCGGAGTGCAATGGCACCCGGAGTGGCAGCCTGATCAGCATCCGCTGTACCAGGCCATTTTTACCGCCTTCGGCGCCGCCTGCGCCCGGCATCAAGAGATCATCAAGGTCTGAACAAGCGATGATAATTCGACCAGTCGAGGGCAGGCGGTAGCCTGAGCCAACCGTCGATGGCAGGGGTGCCATCGACGAGCATACAGGGAAGTACTTGCTGCGTGTTGGCGTGGCTGCTGCCTGCCCTCGGCGATTTCAGATCCGAACCCACATAAACGAAAAGGACATCATCATGCCAAAGTACGACACCCGGGAATTACGCCAGCAAGACGGCCGCCATCACATTCACCCCTTTACCGACACCAAGGAGCTGGACGGCAACAGCCGCATCATCACCCGGGCCGACGGTATCTATATTTATGATTCGGAAGGAAACAAAATCCTGGATGCCATGGCCGGCCTCTGGTGCGTCAACCTCGGTTACGGCCGTCAGGAACTGGTAGACGCCGCCACCGCCCAGATGACCGAGCTGCCCTACTACAACAACTTCTTCAAGACCGCCCACCCGCCGGCCATCAAGCTGGCCAGGAAGCTGACCGAACTGGCGCCCGAGCACATCAACCATGTGTTCTTCACCGGCTCCGGCTCCGAGTCCAACGATACCGTGGTGCGCATGGTACGCCGCTACTGGCAACTGAAGGGGCAACCGGAAAAGACCGTGATCATCGGCCGTCGCAACGGCTATCACGGCTCCACCGTGGCCGGTGCCAGCCTGGGCGGCATGGCACCCATGCACGAACAGGGCGGCCCCATGCTGCCGGATATCGAGCATATCGCGCAGCCCTACTGGTTTGGCGAAGGTCGGGAAATGGACCCGCAGGCATTCGGTCTGCTGGCCGCCCGCTCGCTGGAGCAGAAGATCAAGGAAGTCGGCGTTGATCGGGTCGCGGCCTTCATTGCCGAGCCGGTACAGGGCGCCGGTGGCGTCATCATTCCGCCGGAAAGCTACTGGCCCGAGATCCAGCGCATCTGTGATCACTACGGCATACTGCTGATTGCCGACGAGGTGATTTGCGGCTTCGGCCGGGTCGGTCAGTGGTTCGGCAGCCAGCATTTCAACATCAAGCCCGATCTCATGCCCATCGCCAAGGGTCTGTCTTCCGGCTATCTGCCCATCGGCGGCGTGCTGGTCGGCGACCGGGTCGCAGATCTGCTGATCGAACAGGGCGGCGAGTTCTACCACGGCTTCACCTACTCCGGTCATCCCGCCTGCGCCGCCGTGGCCCTGCGCAACCTGGAGCTGCTGGAAGAAGAAGGCATTGTCGAGCGGGTACGCAATGCCACCGGCCCCTACTTCGCCAAACAGTGGGCCAGCCTGGCCAGTCACCCGCTGGTGGGCGAAGCCCGCAGCCTGGGATTGCTCGGCGCCCTGGAACTGGTGGCCGACAAGGACACCATGGCCCGTTTCGAGACCGGTATCGGTGGCCAGTGTCGGGATAACTGCTTCAAGACCGGCGTAGTGATGCGCTCGGTGGGCGAAACCATGGTGGTATCACCGCCACTGGTGATCACCGAAGCCGAGATCGATGAGCTGGTTGCACTGGCGCGCCAGAGCCTGGATCTGACCGCCCGCCAGCTGGGCATCATGGACTGAGGAGAAACACATGAATCCATCATCGCTTGCCGACTGGCAGGCCCGGAGCGAACAGCTGCGGCCGGAAGGCCGCGCTTTTATCCAGGGCCAGTATTGTGATGCGGTCAAGGGCGACCGCTTCGCCACCCTCAATCCGGCCAACGGATTGCCGCTGGCCGAAGTCGCCAGCTGTGACGAGCAGGATGCCCAGCTGGCAGTCACTCATGCCCGCGCCGCCTTTCGTCGCGGCGACTGGTCGGCACTGGCGCCGACGGCCCGTAAAAAAGTCATGCTCAGGCTGGCCGAGCTGGTCGAGCTGCACGCCGAAGAGCTGGCTCTGATCGAGACTCTGGACATGGGCAAGCCCATCAGCGACAGCCTGAATGTGGATCTGCCTTCCGCCGTCAACTGCCTGCGCTGGAACGCGGAGGCCATCGACAAGGTGTATGGCGAAGTGGCCCCCACCGACACCGACAGCCTGGGGTTAATCACCCGAGAACCACTGGGCGTGGTGGCCGCCATAGTGCCGTGGAATTTTCCGCTGATGATGGCCTGCTGGAAAATCGCCCCGGCGCTGGCCGCCGGTAATGCGGTGATCCTCAAGCCCTCGGAAAAATCACCGCTCAGCGCCATCCGTCTGGCGGCCCTGGCCCGGGAAGCCGGCGTTCCCGACGGTATCTTTCAAGTGTTGCCGGGCTTTGGCCACACCGTCGGCAAGGCGCTGGCGCTGCATCAGGACGTCGACGCCCTGGCCTTTACCGGCTCGACCCAGGTCGGCAAGCTGCTTACCCAGTACGCGGGCGAGTCCAACCTGAAGCGTACCTTCATGGAATGTGGCGGCAAGAGCGCCAACATCGTCTTTGCCGATGCGGGAGATCTCGACAAGGTGGCGAGGGAAGCCGCCCAGGCCATCTTCTTTAACCAAGGCGAGGTGTGCATCGCCGGCTCCCGCCTGCTGGTGGAAAACAGCATTCGCGAGGAACTGGTCGAGCGCATCATCACCTATGCGCAAGACTGGCAACCGGGCAATCCGCTGGATCCGGCGAGCGCCATGGGTGCCATCGTCGATGCCACCCAGCTCGACGGCATCCGCAGCCATGTGGCCAAGGGCATAGAACAAGGTGCCCGCCTGCGACTCGGCGGCGAGCCGGTGCTGACCGACCGTGGTGGTTACTACTTTCCGCCGACGGTGTTCGATCGGGTCGACAACCGTCAGGCGCTGGCCCGGGAAGAGATCTTCGGTCCGGTACTGGCGGTGATCGGCTTCGACAGCGCCGAAGAAGCGATTG
Organism: Oceanisphaera submarina; assembly: GCF_046521305.1. NCBI lineage: Bacteria > Pseudomonadati > Pseudomonadota > Gammaproteobacteria > Aeromonadales > Aeromonadaceae > Oceanisphaera > Oceanisphaera submarina. Next base: position 43,549 of record NZ_JBKGFN010000012.1, read on the forward strand.
CCATCGCCAACGACTCGCCCTACGGACTGGCGGCGGCGGTCTGGACCCAGAACCTGGACAAGGCGCTGAACACGGCGCGGCGACTGGAGTCGGGCCAGGTTTATGTCAACAACTACGCCGGGGGCGACATGACGGTGCCCTTCGGCGGGGTCAAACAATCCGGCAACGGCCGGGACAAATCGCTGCATTCACTGGCGGAATACAGTCAGACCAAGACCACCTGGATAGCGCTCAACCGCTAATACCCCCGGGACAAGGCCATCAACACACTTCTGGCTGGCCCGCCGGCTCCGCCGTTTCATTCCCGAGGCGGCGGAGTCATGCCGACCAGCTTGATCAGCGTTTGCAGCTCCCGCTGCACCGACTCGTCAAACGGAAAGCCGATGTTGATACGCAAACAATCCCGGTAACGGTCGGAGGCGGTAAATAGTCCGCCGACCCGGATATCCAGCCCCGCCAGCTCCGCCGCCGTACCAAGCGCCCCGGCATCCAGCCCCGGTATCTGAATCCACAGCACCAGGCCGCCATCCGGCTGGGAAATCCGGCTGCCCACGGGCAGGTATCGGGCAAGATAATCGAGATAATGCCGTTTGTGCTCGGCCAACCGATAGCGAGTGCGCTTGAGGTGCCTGGCATAGGCGCCGACCTCGATGAAATCGGCCAGCGCCAGTTGCATCAAGGTAGGCACGCCAAGCGCCCGCTGCACAACCGGCTGAAAATAGCGCCCCGGCCGACACCAGCCCAGACGATAGCTGGGCGACAGGCTCTTGGACACGGAGCCGCACCAGATCACGAAGCCCCCCTCGTCATGATAGGCGGCCGGCAGCGGTACATGCTGGTGGTGCGCCAGCTCGAGATAGACATCATCTTCAATCATCGGCACCCGATAACGATTGGCCAGCTGCGCCAGCCGCTGTTTCTGTGCCATCGACATGGTGAGGCCCTGGGGATTCATGTGCGTGGTACAGAACAGACCCGCCTGCACGGTACCGAGCCGCAAGTGGTGCTCCAGCTGATCCAGATCGATCCCCTCTTCCAGTGATGGAATTTCCACGATACGCAATGACAGCTGAGACAGCACCTCCAGCAAACCGTTATAACAGGGCGAGCTGATGGCAACGGCATCACCGGGCCGGGTACAGACTTCGAGCACGGTTTTCACCGCATCCATGCAGCCATGTGTGATCACCAGCTCATCATCATCGAGCGCAAAGCCGCACTGGCCGAAGTGTCCGGCCAGTGCGGCGCGCAGTGCCGCTTCGCCTTGCGGCGCCGGATAACGGCTCAGACCCGCAGCCGCACGTTTCATGGCCCGTCGAAAGCTGCTCTCCAGGGCCCGCTGGCTGGTCTCTTCCAGAAACAGGCGTGAGGTGCCAAGGGGTCCGTTCAACGCCGAAGCGTGACAATGCTGTCCCGAGAGGACGGCGACCCGGCTTTCAAAGGGTTTCCATTCGGGATGCCCGACAACAAGTCGCTTAGGTGCCACGAAAAAACCTGCCTTGGGACGCGCCACCAACCAGCCGAGAGACTCCAGCTCGGCGTAACAACTGACGGCGGTGGACAGGCTGACCCCGTGCTGCCGGGCGAATTGCCTGAGCGACAGCAGGCGATCACCGACGGCGAGTTTACCCGCCCGGATATCATCGATAAATTTCTCCGCCAACTGCCTGTATTTCGCCATGCCACCCCATCTGTACCCATTAATTTCAAAAAAATTGTATCTGTACCGACTGCTACCCGCAAGCGACACTGAGGCTGTCTCACACAAACAGGAGGGAGGGGCGGATGAAAGGTCGGGATTTATTACTCATCATCTTGGTGATGGCCATTTGGGGATTCAACTTTTCGATGATCAAGCTCGGAGTGACCGATATGGATCCGCTGTTGATCGCGGCGGCACGCTTTTTCTGCGCCACCTTTCCCATCATTTTCTTTATTCGCCGGCCCAATGTGCCCTGGCGTTATCTGATGGGTTATGGTCTGGTGTTTGGTACCGGTATCTGGGGCATGGCGTCGAGCTCCATCACCTTCGGCCTGTCGTCTGGCATGGCGTCGGTGCTACTGCAACTCGACGTGCTGACCACAGTGCTGGTAGGCGTGCTTTTTTACAAGGAGATAATCTCCCCTCGTATGTGGCTCGGCATGACGATAGCGTTGGCGGGGTTGCTGATTTCCATTGTGTACACCAATGGCAATGTGACCCTGGCAGGCGTGATCTTCATCCTTATTTCGGCGATTTGCTGGCCACTGGCCGGGGTCATGGTACGCCAGTCGGGTACCCGCTCGGCCTTCGCCTTCAACATCTGGGGCATGCTGTTTGCACCGCTGCCGCTGATCGGCCTGAGCGTGCTGTTCAACGGAGTCGACATCCTCGCAATCACCTATCGACAGTGGGATACCAATGCCTGGATTTCGGTGCTGTTCCAGGCCTACCCCACCACACTGTTCGGTTACTGGGTATGGAACAAGATGCTGCTTCGCTACCCGATGAGCCAGATGGCACCGCTTACCCTGCTGGTATCGGTATTCGCACTGGTCAGCGGCTACCTCATTTACGGCGAACAACTTTCCACCGCCCAGTGGGTGTCGTGCAGTGCCTTCCTGCTCGGCGTCGGCCTGGTGCTTTACCGAGGCCCCTTGCCCCGCGGCGTGGCCGGACCCGCAGCACAGAAGCCGGTTTCCTGAGAGTAATGACGGACTGAGGTTGTCAGGCGTTGGCATCAAACGAGGGCTCTTTTGGAGCCCTCGTTATCTCTGTTTCAGAAATGCTTGGCGGGGGTCGAACAGCTCACCACCCGGCAGGGTTGGTCGCTGTTGTTGCGAAAACGGTGCGGTTGGGTGGTGGAGAAGTAATAACTGTCGCCTTCCTGCAGCACCCGTACCTGACCGCCGACGTTCAACTCCACCTCGCCTTCTATTACCACCCCCGCTTCTTCGCCCCGATAGGCCATCATGTCATGGCCGGTATCGGCACCGGGAGGATAGGTCTCGATAATAAAGGACATGGCGCGGTTCTTGCGATTAGAACCCACCAGCTTCAGCGACAGGTTACCCGAACCCACATCCTGCAGCTCGTCGGCGGCATAGAAAATCTGATCGGTATTCTGCAAATCCAGGGTAAAGAACTCCCCCACCGTCATGGGGATGCCATCGAGAATTTTCTTCAGCGAACTGACCGAGGGGCTGACCTTGCCCTGCTCAATCAACGACAGGCTGGAATGAGTCACACCGGTGCGCTTGGCCAGCTCCCGCTGGGAAATATTACGCAGTGTACGCACCGCCTTCAGCCGGACACCCACATCGCTGGACATATCATCACTACCTTGTTGTTCCGCAGTCGTCATATCGTTACGCCAATAAGAAAAGGGGGGATTTTGTGCGCCTCGCATTCTACAGCAAGGTCAAATAATCCGTAAGTGAATGGCTGTCACGGACTGCCGCAGACAAGGCCGTCATGACAGCCCAGCCAGCAATACCGGGACGAGGCATAGCAAAGACAAAAAAACACATAAAATCAATGGATAACATCCGGCTGGAGAGGAAAATACTGATAAAAACGGAAGCGCGGATAGAGATTAGTGCCAGCTTTCTATCGGGAATGCAGACACATAAATCAGATTTGGTTTATGTGTTGGTTAAAGTGATGGGTTCGAGTTTTATCGGCAAAATATAGCACTGATTATTCAGGTGGTAATCAGCAACTCCATAAAGGCTTCTACCGGCATGGGTTTGTGGTATTTGAACCCCTGCAGATAATTGCAGCCCTGATGCTGCAGCCAGGCTTCCTGTTCACTGTTTTCCACCCCCTCGGCTATCACTTCCACGCCCAACCCCCTGGCCATCCCCAGGATGGACAGGGTAATGGCGCAGTCATCCGCATCCTGTGGCAGGTCCTGGATGAAAGAGCGATCGATTTTCAGCTTGGTGAACGGCAAATTCTTGAGTCGCAGCAATGAAGAGTAACCGGTACCAAAATCGTCGATGGACAACTTGATACCCATGCGCACCAGCTCTTCGAGGGTTTGCCTCAGAACCGTCGAGTTCCCCTTGATGGCATCCTCGATCACTTCCAACTCCAGCTGAGCGCCAAGTACCTGATAACGCTGCAGCCTTTCCCAAACCTTATCCGCCAGCAGGGGATCCATGATGGAGTCGGAAGAGAGGTTCACCGCCACCGGAGGCATCGGCAACTCCTGTTCACGAGCCCGCTGTATATCCCGACATACCCGTTCCAGCACCCAGAGATCCAGACTGCCGATCAGCCCCGTATCGTAAGCCAGAGGCAGAAATTCCGCCGGTGACATGAAGCCCTGGGTCTCATGCTGCCAGCGCACCAGGGCTTCGGCGCTAACCACCGAATGGCCATCGGCGGACATGATCGGCTGATACACCACGCTCAGCCCATCGGTGGCAATGGCTTCGGTCAGCTGGCTTTCCAGCTGAAAACGCGCCTTGGCGGTGGTAGAGATAGCCTGATTGAAATACTGAGCTTGGCGCCGGCCACAATCCTTGGCGTGATACATGGCCGACTCGCTGTGGCTCAGCAGGGTTGATACATCACCACCATCATAGGGATACATAGCAACACCAATACTGGTACTGACCTGAACGTTCTGCTCTCCTACCCTGATGTTCCTGTTGACCATGTCCAGAATGGAGGTGACCGCCTCGCGCATCGCGTTCACATCCTCCTGGAAACGGTAGATCATGGCAAATTCATCCCCTGCCACCCGCGCCACCATGTCCTTGCCCGGCAGCAGCATGCCTCGCAATCTCGCCGCCACCTCGCTCACTACCGCGTCCCCCGTCTGCTGACCCATGCCGTTATTGATGGCATTGAGCCGGTCGATATCGATCCATAACAGGGCAAAGGGCTGCTGCGGGTTACGTTCAATCAGCTGCTGGATTTGATTGCGCAGCGCGCGCAGGTTCAGCAGACCGGTAAAATCATCATGATGAGTAATGTAGTCCAGCTCTTTACGGCTGCTCAACCAGGCTTCGTGGGTGTTGATGAGGCTGATGGTATCGGCGACGGCCGCCACGCAGGCGATATCGGCCAGACTCCACTGCCGAGCTTGCCGGTGTTCCAGGCAGATAACACCATGCAAGCGATTGCCATCAAAAATAGGCGCATCCAGCATGGACACCACGGGCTGCTCTGCATTCGGATAACACGGATGAAAGGAGCGGGTACGGGGATCGATGCGTACATCTTCGGCACAGATAATTTCGGCGGTATCCAGCGCAGAAAAATAGGCTTCGTGCTGGTTCCGGCTCAGGCTGATATCATGATTCTGGTCACCCTGGGCCCCGGGATAAAACAGCTCACGGTCAAGATGGTTACCACAGAGGCTAAGCGTCCAGAGGCTGACATTGTCGACCTCCAGCAGCTCTCCACAGAAACCACACAAGGCTTCCAGCTTCTTGCGCTTGCTCTTCCCTGTGAAACCCTGGCCATTTAACAACTGCGTCAGGGCCTTGTGATAACCGAAAAAGCGCTGAATTTGTTCCACAGTTCATCCGTTAACTATTGCGTTTTATCTATAATGACAAACCCATTTGAACCTGTCCATTCACTTGCCGGTTACGTGATTAAAACAAAGAGCCAACACGGGTTTTCAAGCGGTTTCAGCCTGCGTCCACTTGTTGATTGAGCGGTCAGAGTCTGTCCGTATCGCGTATTACTCTTCGCGTACTATGGTCACCTGACTGAAGCCCAGTTTGCGAAAGTATTCTTCCCGAAAGTCCTTCATGGTTTTGCGGTCGTTGCGGCTGACATTGGCCACCTGGCTTTCCATCCGGTGAAATTCGGTCAGATCCACCCCTTCCGCCGTTGCGATGGCGTCATAAACGCTGTGGTGCTTGTCATTGGCAAAACCGATTTCTTTTTGCTGCTTGAGATAGTGATAACTGATACGAAAAGCCATGGTGGTATTCCCCGGAAAAACGCCATTGTCGCCGCAACCGCCATACCGACTCAAGTCCTCCCTGCGAAGACAGATTCCCATTCCTCATCCGGCAGCGCATAATCGGGTCATGAAACGAACGGACTCTTTTCCCGCTTCCTATGCGATCCGCAAGCGAAGCCCGCTCATCCTGCTGTTGCTGGGCATGGCCCTACTCGCCTTCACGCTGTATAACACGGCGTACATGCAGGCCATGGAACGGATCCGCGAGCAGGCCGATGCCAATCTCAGCCGCTATATCGTCAGCCTGCAGCATCAGCTCGACCGGCACCGGGATCTGCCCCGCCTGCTGGCCAGCCAACAGCAGTTGATCCACCTGCTAGAAAACCCCGGCAATGTCCAGAGCATCGAGACCGCCAATCGTTACCTGGCCCGAGTCAATGACACCATGGGCGCGACCGACAGCTATGTGCTCGGCACCGACGGCATCACCCTGGCTGCCAGCAACTGGGGGCAGCACCACTCCTTTATAGGCAACGACTACAGCTTCCGACCCTATTTTCAGCAGGCCATGGAAGGCGGTGCCGGTCGCTATTTCGCCCTGGGCAATACCTCCCGGGTACGCGGCTATTTCTTTTCCTACCCGGTGTTCCGGTCTGCTCAGATCATTGGGGTTGTCGTGGTGAAGGTCGATCTGGAGGATATAGAAGAAGACTGGAGCGATCCCTTGCAAGATATTCTTGTCATGGATGAAGACGGCGTGATATTCATTTCCACCCGGACCAACTGGCGCTTTCGCACCCTCGGTTACTTACCGGAGATCGGCAGGAGCACCCTCAGACAGTCCTACGGCAATCATGAGCCGAACCCCCGACAGGGCCTGCCACCGGCCAGCCCGCTGGCAAGTTGGCTCACCGAAATGGATATTGCCCGTATCACCGCCAGCCGCCGTTACGGCCAGGCCCCGCTACTGCCACTCGACATCATTCGCCGGGAAGTCACCGAACAGGGTGATCTGCTGCTGACCCTGTTCGATACCCCGGCCACCACGTCCGACCGGCAATCCGGCCGAGCCGGTCATTATCTGCTGCAAAGCCGTCTACTGCCCAACGCCAGCATGCGGGTAGCGGTGCTGGCCAGTCTGCGTCCCTTGCAGATCAGCATCTTCAAGACCCTAGCCCTGGGCCTGACTTTCTATCTCATTCTGGCGGCCCTGATACTGTTCTTCAGTGCCCGCCACCGGATGAAACAGCAACATCAGGCCGAACTGCAACAGGCACACGAAGCCCTGGAACTAAGGGTTAAGCTGCGTACCCGGGAGCTGACCGATGCCAACCAGCGCCTGCAGCAGGAAATAGAACAGCATCATCAGACCCAGAATCAGCTGATTCAGACCGCCAAACTGGCCGTGCTCGGCCAGTTGTCCGCCGGCATCAACCATGAACTCAGCCAACCGCTCACCGCCATCCGCCATTTCGCCGACAACGGCCGCAAGCTGCTCACCCGGGGCAGGACCGAGCGGGTGGGCACCAACCTGGAAGAAATTGCCGGACTCGCCGACCGCATGGCTTCCATTCTGCAGCCACTCAGGGAGTTCACCCGCCAGCATCAGGGGCCCGGACAAGGAGTCAATCTCCAGCATCTGCGCCAGGGAGTCATGGTGATCATGAGCGGTCAGCTGGAACAGCAACGGGCCAGCATCACCTGGCCTGAGGGGCTGGAGAAGATCTGGGTCGCCGGCGGCATGGGCCGGCTGGAGCAGGTACTGGTCAATCTGATCAGCAATGCCCTGCAGGCCATGGCCGAACAACCAAATCCCCGGATCGAGATCACCCTCGGCAGCAGCCCCCAGTGGGTGTGGCTGAGCGTACATGACCATGGGCCAGGCCTGAGCCCCGACGCCCTTGCTCATGTATTCGAGCCTTTTTACACCACCAAACCGACCGGTATGGGGTTGGGGCTGTCTATTTCCCACCGTATCGTCCACAGCCTTAACGGCAGACTCGAGGCCGCCAATCACCCACAGGGCGGCGCCCTGTTCACCCTGACCCTGCCGTCACTTTCACCTCGGGAGCCTTCATGAATCATGACATTACCGTCATCCTGGTCGATGACGATCCCCATGTCCGCCTGTCGGCCGGGCAAACCCTGGAGCTGGAAGACTACCAGGTGCTCGCACTGGCCGATGCTCGTCAGGCCCTGGCCCGGATCACCCCCGACTTTGCCGGCGTAGTGGTCACCGACATCAACATGCCGGGCATGAACGGGCTGGATCTGCTGCAACAGCTCAAACGGATGGATCCGGACATTCCGGTGATCCTGATCACCGGGTTCGGAGATATTTCGATGGCGGTCGGTGCCATCCGCAACGGCGCCTACGACTTCATCGAAAAACCCTTCTCCGCCGACCTGCTGCTCGATGTGGTACATCGTGCGCTGGAAAAACGTACCCTGACCCTGGAAAATCGCAAGCTACGTCAGGAACTGCAGGCCCAGAGCGCCCCCGGGCCGCGCATCATCGGCACCTCTTCCGCCATACTGCAACTGCGCCAGTTGATACTGACCGTGGCCGACACCCCGGCCGACGTGCTGCTGATGGGAGAAACCGGCACAGGGAAGGATTTGCTGGCCCGCTACATCCACGAACACAGCCCACGCCGGGAGCGCAACTTTGTGGCCATCAACTGTGGCGGTGTGCCCGAGACCCTGATCGAGTCGGAGCTGTTCGGTCACGAAAAGGGCGCCTTTACCGATGCCAGAGAGCGACGCATCGGCAAGCTCGAGCATGCCAACGGCGGCACCCTGTTCCTGGATGAAATTGAAAGCATGCCGATGAGCCTGCAGATCAAACTGCTGCGAGTGCTTGAAGAAAGAGCCATAGAACGGCTGGGATCCAATACCCTGATCCCGCTCGATCTGCGTATCATCGCCGCCACCAAAGCCGATCTTCGAGCACTGGCCGAACTCGGAGAGTTTCGCGAGGATCTCTATTACCGGCTTAACGTGGTACGCATCGACATTCCTCCCCTGCGGGCCCGCCGCCAGGACATTCCCATGCTGTTCCAGCATTTCGCCCTGCTCGCCTCCACCCTGTACGAGCGTGAAATTCCGCCGCTGTCGCCCGATCGTATACACAGGCTGATGAGCCACGACTGGCCCGGCAACGTGCGTGAGCTACGTAACCTGGCGGAGCGTTATGTGCTGCTCGGTGAAGCCTGTACCTTCGACTTCGACAACAGACCCATCACCGAGCCAGAGCCGGTGACTCGGGGGCTGGCCGCTCGGGTCGAACATTTCGAGAAGACTCTGATCCAGACCGAACTGGCCCGTCACGGCGGCTCCATCAAGGACACCCTGGAAAGTCTCCAGCTACCGCGCAAAACTCTGTACGACAAGATGAAAAAACACGGTTTGGACAAGAGTGACTACCGGGGAGAGCCGGACTAATGGGGGGATTTCCACCCACCGGCAGGCCCACTCCGGGCGCTGCTTTACACCCAGAGAACCCTCGTTTGCACCCGCTTTAGCGCCAATGGGTGGAAATCCCTCCTGGTCGGAGCCAAAACCGGCGGATTTCCACCCATTTTCTTTCTCCTGTCGTCTGCTTTTCTGCGGGTGACCCGTCGCCAGCCCCAGCCCCCGGGCCTCTGCTCCCGGCTCACCAAACCTGGCCTCATTTTTGCTACATGGCATTAACAACAACGCCATACGGTTATTCGTTCTCAGGATACACCGCGGCAGGGAAAGCCAACCGGCCCCAGGCCGGAGCAAATACAGAGGTCAAAATGTCAAACGACAAGCAACAACTCGACAGCCTGAGTCCCGACGAGCAAAACAAGCTCAAAGAACTGATGGAAAAAGATGCCAAGAGCGAGCGCAGGCTCGTGGGCCCCTGGGCCTGGTTGACGGCCGCCCTGGCCGCAACCATGGTAGCCATCTATTTTTACGGCGCCGGCGTCGCCGCCCTCAGCACCCAGTACCATCTCGGTATCTATGTGCTGATCACCTTCGTGCTGGTCTTTCTGTTATACCCCGCGGGTAGCCGGGCCGCTCATGGTGGCCTGTCGTTGATCAGCGCCACCCTGCTGGCGGTACTGGTCAGCTGCTTCCTGGTGTACGATTCCGCCACCGCCTTCTACCAGCAGCTGACATTGTTCCGGGAGACCTGGGACTACGACGGCCTCGGCATGGCACTGGAGCAGGATCTGGACAAGCTGCATTATGGCCTGTGGCTGATCCTGCCCTTCGCCGCCATCCTGCTGCCGCTGGATCAATGGCTGAACCGGCGTAATCACAACAGCCCGACCGCCAGCGATGTGATACTGGCCCTGATGACCGCCGGTACCGTGCTGTACTGGATCAGCCAGTTCGAACTGCTCAACTACCGAGCCGGGGCAGAAAACGAGGTCGACATGCTGGTCAGCATCGTCGGCCTGCTGCTGTCGCTGGAAATCTGCCGCCGGGTGCTGGGCTGGTCCATCACCCTGATTGGGGTAGCGATGATCGCCTTTGCGCTGTTCGGACCCTATCTGCCCGAGCTGCTGGCTCACCGGGGCTTCCGTTTCGAACGCCTGGCCACCGCCCTATTCCTGACCACCAACGGGGTATTCGGGGTTATGGCCAGCGTACTGGCGACCTATGTCATCCTGTTCATCTTCTTCGGTGCCTTCCTGCAGAAGTCCGGCGCCGGCAAGTTCTTCATCGATCTGCCGCTGGCCCTCGCCGGACATTCCACCGGCGGACCGGCCAAGGTAGCAGTGATCTCCTCCGCCCTGTTCGGCTCGGTGTCCGGTTCGGCCATCGCCAATACCGTGTCTTCCGGTGCCTTCACCATTCCGATGATGAAACGGGCCGGATTCAAGCCCCATGTGGCCGGTGCCATCGAGCCCGCCGCCTCCATCGGCGGCATGTTCCTGCCCCCCATCATGGGCGCGGGCGGCTTCCTGATGGCCGAACTGACCGGCACTCCCTATTCCACCATCATGATGCTGTCCATCGGCCCTGCCCTGCTCTACTTCCTGGCGGTGTACTGCATGGTGCACTTCGAAGCCAAGAAGCACGGCCTGGTAGGAATACAGGGCGAGGAAATCCCCCACTGGAAAACCGTGTTCAAGAGCGGCTGGTACTATGCCCTGCCACTGGTAATCATCACGGTACTGTTGCTCACCGGCCGCTCCGCCGGCAACTCGGCGTTCTGGGCGACGCTGTCGTGCATCGCGGTAAGCTGGGTCGACAAGGAAACCCGTATGGGGCCCAGGGAGATCTGGGATGCCATTCAGGTCGGCGCACGCAACACCCTGATCGTGGGCGCCACCATCGGCGTGATCGGCATCATCGTCGGCACCATTTCACTCACCGGCATGGGGCTAAAATTCTCGGATCTGATCATCTCCATGGCCGGTAACAGCCTGATGCTGGCGCTGATACTGGTGGCCATCGCCTCGCTGGTGCTGGGCATGGGTGTTCCGGTCACCGCCGCCTATCTGATCGTCGCCGTGCTGGCGGTACCCGCCCTCGGCGAATTCGGCGTCTCGGCCATTGCCGCCCACATGATTGTCTACTGGCTGTCCCAGGACTCCAACATCACCCCGCCGGTATGCGTGGCCGCCTATGCCGGCGCCGCCATCGCCGGCTCGGATCCCTGGAAGACCGGCTGGACCTCGTTCAAGTTCGCCAAGATGCTGTACGTGATGCCGCTGCTGTTCGCCTATGTACCGGCCATGCTGCTCGACGGCAGCGTGCTGGAAATCATCTCCGCCTTTGTGTCCGCCACCCTGGGTACCATCGCCTTCGGCGCCTTCGCCATGGGTTATCTGCGCCGCAAGACCCGGCTGTTTGAATGGCTGCTGCTGGGCGCCGCTACCCTGTTGCTGTACTGGCCGACGCTGATTTCCGACATCGGTGGCCTGACGCTGGTCTCCCTGGTGTGGTGGCTGCAGCGAGAAGGTGACTCCCCTCTGCCGGCCCGGCCCTCAAACGCTCATTAAGGATTGCCCATGATTCAGATAAAACTGATTGTGTGTGCCACCGACTTTTCCTCCGGCGCCGCCGGGGCGGCAGAGCTGACCAGCCACCTGGCCCGGATACACGACGCCCGACACAGGCGCGGTATCCCCGCGGGGGTGATGGACGCCTTCGTCAGGGAAGTCAACATCCTGGCAGTGACCGAAATGCATGATTTTGTGCAGCGCCTGTTCGGCCAGTTCCAGGGCAAACTGACTACCGAAGTGGTGATTAGCCCCGGCGCCGAGGCCGTCCTGTCCCAGACCGAAAAGCTGGGGGCCGCTCTCATCGGCAGCCATGGCCGTCACGGCCTGAAAAACTGCTGCTGGGCTCCACCACCGAGCGTGTCATTCATCAATCATCGATTCCGGTATTAACGGTCCCAGAACGCGGCTAAACGGCCGCTCCCTTCCCGAGGGAAGACAACGCGAAATACAACCATACAAAGGAAACAATCATGACACTGAATAAAATGTGCAAGCCTGCCAGGGCACTGACTTCCATCACCCTCGTGGCCGTGACCACACTGGGAATGGGCATAGCCCATGCCCAGACCGAACGCCTGGCATTTTCCGGCGGCCCGGACGGCGGTACCTTCCAGTATTTCTCCAATGGCATTGCCACCCGGCTGTCACGCACTATGAAAGGCATGGAAGTATCCAACATGGCCTCCGCCGGATCGGTGGAAAACCTGCGTCGAGTCAACTCCCGCGACGCCGACTTCGGTATCGTTTACTCCGGCGACATCTATCTGGGACTGAACGGCAAACTGACCAACGACACCCGCAAGTATCGCAATGTCCAGGCCATGTCCTATCTGTATGGCGCCCCGGCGCATCTGATCGTGCTGGACAATTCCGGTATTACCGATGTGGCCCAACTGGAAGGCAAGAACATCGCCGTGGGCCCCGCCGGCTCCGGGGCGGCCGCCTCCGCCCAGCGCTTCTTCGAAGGGGTAGGCTTGTGGGAAAAGATCACGCCACAGTACATCGGCTACAACCAGGGCGCTTCGGCACTGGGCGACCGCCAGATCGACGCCCTCTGGGTCTTTGCGGGCTTCCCCAATGCATCGGTGATCCAAGCCGCTTCCAGTAACAAAATCCGCCTGCTGCAGGTGAACGAAGCCGCCAAGAAGGGCACCCTGTTCAATGACCATCCCTACTACGCGCCGGTCACCATACCGGCGGGCACCTACCCGAACGTGGATTATGATGTGATAACCATTCAGGACTCCGCGCTGTGGGTCGCCGGGCGTCACTTGCCCGAAGAGAGGGTGCGCGACAGCCTGAATGAAATTTATTCGGAAGAGGGCCTGAAATTCATGTATTCCGTCTCCCAGGCGGCCAGTTCCATGACCATCGACGGCGGCACCATGGGGATAGTGACCCCGATGCATGACGGCGCCAAGACGTTCTGGACCGAGCAGGGAAACAGCCTGAGCGCCTCTCAGCAATAAGCCATATACGGCTTCGACACGCCGACCCCGCTCTTGTGCGGGGCTTTTTATATCCGACTGCACGACAGGCAGCACCGGGCGTCGAAATACGTTAAGATATTGTCATCATTAATGTTTATGGTGTAATTCCGGCCCGTGATCAGCGTTGAGCGTAAAGATGGCTTCGCCCTAAAAATATCCCGCATCCTGCGGGAGGCGACCGAGCACCGGCTGGATATTTACCTCTTTATTCCCGGCGAATTGGGGCTGAACACCAATGTGGTGCCGGAAGAAGAGTTTTACCACGGTGCCATTCACGTGCAGCGCACCTATTTCAGCGATCAGCCGCTGCTCCCGCTGGTGCACAGCCGCCTTGCCCGCCGGGGTAAACTCACCACAGAACAATATCGGCTCAGCCTCAGCCTTTACGCCTATCAGTATGTGGTGGGGCTGGAGCAGTCCTGCCACCAGCTGCGTAACGAAAAAAGCGGTGCCGGCCAGGAGGCGATAGAAGAGGTGATCGCCCTGGCCCAGGATATTCTGCGCCGTCTGCGCCGCAATGTGCCCACCGATCAGACCCTGCTCAAGTACTACGTCAATATCGACAACTATCTGTCCTGGTTTACCGAGCAGCGACTGTTGTCTCTGGTGGCCCACCTACCCCGCAACGGCGACTACAAGACCACCAAGTCACTGCTGCTGGAAATCTGTGATATCGAGCGTCGGCATCGCGTCACCCAACAATACAATTCAAGCCACACCACAGAGGCCCTGTCTCGTATTTCCAACAAGATGCGGCTGCTGCGCAGATTGATCGAATATCCGGTGACGCTCAAGGAGAAAACCCGGGAGCTGGGCGGCGGCGAGCAGAAGCTGCTCAAGGCGGGGGTCACCGCCGTGGTAATGACCTCGGTATCGCTGGCCGCCTACGAGGTACGCGAAACCCTGGGCGGCATATCGCTGATGGTGATCTTCGCCCTGGCCCTGCTCTATGCCCTGCGTGAACTGTTCAAGGATGACTTGCGCAACACCCTGTGGCGCTGGCTGCGCAAGGGTCGTCCCAAATGGCGACGACAGTATTTTGATGTGCACAGCAACCAGCTGGTGGGCCGTCAGCTGGAGTGGTTCGACTACCGCCGCCCCTCCCGGCTGAGCGAAGAAATCCTGGCGGCACGCCACGCCAACGTAAGCCAGCGGGAAGAGGTGGTCATGCACTACGGCAGCCACTCCCGCATGCTGCCTACCCGCTTCCTGAGTGGCTACGAACAGACCCGCGAGCTATTGCATCTGGATTTGAGTCTGCTGTCCAAGCTGATGGAAAAGGGCTCGCACCACGTTTATCAGCTCAAAGAAGGCCAGGTGTCCCGGCAGCCGGTGGAAAAACGCTATCTGATCAACCTGGTCACCCGTGAAATTCAGGGGCAGAAGCCGCCGGTCATCCAGCGCTGGAAGGTGGTAATGAGCCGATCCAAAATCGTGGAAATAGAGGAGATACCCCAGCGGAAAGCCGCCGGCTCTTCTCCGGGATCATAATTCACAATAAGGTATTCCCTTGCTCCGTTCCGGCCGAGAATGCAGGCCGGGTGGCTCAGGCATCGGTGCTCCGCCCACCCTGGCATGATTCATGCTTTTTACTTCGTGTAGGCCGCCTCAAGGCAGGTCCAACTCCGGCATGGTGCCGGCTGCCGTTTCCCGGTGTTCACACCGCAGCTGTGACGCTCGCCTGAGTCATAACGGCGACATTCCAAGAGGCAGCCGACGCGACAATGCACCATGCTGGCTAGACAATAACAGGAATGCACCACACCAGTGCATCACCTGCACCGCCATCGGGCACGTAGGAGAATACATTCATGGACAGTATCAGTAGCGCCATCGACACCCTGGCACAGAGTGCCAACACCCTGTTTATTTTGATGGGGTCTGTCATGGTGTTTGCCATGCACGCCGGCTTCGCCTTTCTCGAAGTCGGTACCGTGCGTCACAAGAACCAGGTCAACGCCCTCGCCAAGATCATGACCGACTTCGGTTTTTCCGCCGTCGCCTATTTTTTTGTCGGCTACTGGGTCGCCTATGGCGTCACCTTCTTTCAGGATGCCGAAACCCTGTCGGCAGGCCAGGGCTATGAGCTGGTGAAATTCTTCTTTCTGATGACCTTTGCCGCAGCCATTCCCGCCATCGTCTCCGGCGGCATCGCGGAGCGGGCAAAGTTCTGGCCTATTCTGTGCGCCTCGTCGCTATCGGTGGCCTTCATCTATCCGTTTTTCGAGGGCATCGCCTGGAACGGCAACTTCGGCCTGCAAGCATGGCTGGAAGCCACTTTCGGCGCACCCTTTCATGATTTTGCCGGTTCGGTGGTGGTTCATGCCCTCGGCGGCTGGATAGCCCTGGTGGCCATTCTGTTGCTGGGAGTTCGTCGGGGCCGCTACCGCAACGGCAAGCTGGTGGCCTTTCCGCCCTCCAGTATTCCGTTTCTGGCTCTGGGCGCCTGGATACTGTCCATCGGCTGGTTCGGCTTCAACGTGATGTCGGCCCAAACCCTGGACGGCATTTCCGGCCTGGTGGCGCTGAACTCCATGATGGCCATGGTGGGCGGTATTATCGCCGCGCTTATCCTCGGCAGAAATGACCCGGGCTTTATCCATAACGGCCCCCTGGCCGGTCTGGTGGCCGTCTGCGCCGGCTCGGATCTGATGCACCCCATCGGCGCCCTGCTCGTGGGCATCATCGCCGGCGCTCTGTTCGTGTGGCTGTTTACCCTGCAGCAGAACAAATGGAAGATAGACGATGTGCTCGGTGTCTGGCCGCTGCACGGTATCTGCGGCGCCTGGGGCGGTATTGCCGCCGGTATTTTCGGCCAGCAGGCGCTGGGCGGCATGGGAGGCGTCAGTATCGTTTCCCAGCTGCTGGGCACCGGTGCCGGTATCCTCGTAGCCTTGCTGGGCGGCCTGTTGGTGTACGGTAGCATCCGTCTGCTGGTGGGGATTCGCCTGAGCGACGAGGAGGAGTTCAACGGCGCCGATCTCAGCATCCACAAGATTGCCGCCACCTTCAATGACTGAGTAATACCGGAGCAGCCGCAAACGGTACCGACAGGCGCTCCCCTGATTAACAGGGCAGCGCCTGTTGTCATTTCAGCCTCAGTACGATCGCACACAAAACCCACTTCTTATGGTGATAACGAAAGAAAAACGGCAACAATTAGGCATAAAACTTCACGTAAAGCCAAGAAACTGGCATTATGCGCGCCGCTTAGCCACAACTGACATGCTCATGTGGCGGATCAGAGGCCCCAACCCTCACCTCAGGGCATCCCTTGATGCCACCGTTTTGTTCCCTTATATCGGATAAAGAGAGTCCATCTGATGACAACCGACAAGAAAAAACTGTCGCTGACCAGCAAGGTCCTGCTGGGCATGAGCCTCGGTATTGTGGCCGGCTTTATCTTCCGCACCCTGCTGGCCGAGGTAGCCTTCGTACAGGAGTATCTGGTCAATGGCCTGCTGCAGGTGGGTGGCGAAATTTTTATCGCCAGCCTCAAGATGCTGGTGGTGCCGTTGATTTTCGTATCGCTGGTCTGTGGCACCAGTTCGCTGAAAGATCTTTCCACCCTGGGTCGCCTCGGTGGCAAGACCCTGGCGTTTTATCTGGTCACCACCGCCATCGCCATCAGTCTGGCGCTGTTGATGGGCAACCTGTTCAAGCCCGGTGACGGCGTCGATCTCACCACCGCCACCAGCTTTGCCGCCAAGGAAGCGCCCAGCCTGGGTGATGTCATCATCGGCATGTTCCCCACCAACCCCATCAACTCCATGGCCCAGGGCAACACCCTGCAGATCATAGTGTTTGCGGTACTGTTCGGTATCGCCATCAGCCTGGCCGGCAAACCGGGCGAACGCATCGCCGCCCTGTTCGGTGACTTCAACGAAGTCATCATGAAGCTGGTAACCCTGCTGATGAACGTGGCGCCCTACGGCGTCTTCTGCCTGATGGCCCAGCTGTTCACCAGCCTGGGTCTGGATGCCATCGTCAACCTGATGGAATACTTCCTGGTGCTGGCCGGGACTCTGCTGCTGCATGGTCTGGTGACCTACTCCATCATGTTCCGGGCCCTTACCGGCCTGAATCCGCTGACCTTTCTCAAGAAAATGGAAGATGCGGTCATGTTCGCCTTTTCCACCGCTTCCTCCAACGCCACCATTCCGGTAACCATGGAAACCGCCACCCGCCGCATGGGCGTAGACAACAGGATTGCCGCCTTTACCGTGCCGCTGGGCGCCACCATCAACATGGACGGCACCGCCATCATGCAGGGCGTGGCCACCGCCTTTATCGCCCAGGCCTTCAACATCGATCTGAGCTTCAACGATTATCTGATGGTGATCATGACCGCCACCCTGGCCTCTGTCGGCACCGCCGGCGTACCCGGTGTAGGCCTGATCATGCTGGCCATGGTGCTGAGCCAGGTAGGTCTGCCGGTAGAAGGCATAGCACTCATCATCGGCGTGGATCGTCTGCTCGACATGATCCGCACCGCGGTCAACATCACCGGTGATTCCGTGGTTACCTGCATAGTGGGCAAGAGCGAAGGCGCCATGGATGTTGCGCGTTTCAACAACCCCGACGCCGGCAAGAGTGAAGAAGAAATCCACTTTCCGCACGATACACAACCGCAGACCAAAACAGGGGCCTGACAGCCGGTGTTCACCTGCATCACACCCGGGTCTGACCCGGGTGGTTTTTTTATCCGTCAACTCCCGCCCCCATTCCGGCCATTTTTTCTGCATGCCGGCCAGCAAAATAGCCCTGGCAACCATTGCCCTCGGCCGCCGAAAGTCGCATGATGGACTCATACACCACCGCCTGAGGACAGGGATGAATTCAGCCTCGATGCCCGCCTTAGGCAGGCTGGCTTCAGTGTTACGCCAGTTACCCGATTACCGTCTGCCGCTGGGCCTCTTCCTGCTGTTTGTCTCCGGCACCCTGTGGGCGAATGAATCCCGCGTACCACTCAGCGTCACCCAGCAAGTCTATCTCAATGCCCATCCGACCCTGTCGATGTGTGTGGATCCGGACTGGTTGCCGTTTGAAGCAATAGACAAAAACAACCAGCATGTGGGCATTGCCGCCGATCTTATCGCATTGGTCGCCGCCAGGACCGGATTGCAAATACAGCTGTATCCGACTTCCGGCTGGGAAGAGAGCCTGGCCGCCTCCCGTAACGGAGACTGCGTGGCCTTGAGCCTGCTCAACCAGACTCCGGAACGCGAACAGTGGCTGATCTTTACCGACCCGCTGCTGGACGACCCCAATGTGCTGATCACCCGCGAAGAACACCCCTTTATCTCCGATGTAGCCGGCCTGACCGATAAGACCATCGCCCTGCAACGGGGCACCGCCATGGCCGAACTCTTTGCCCGGGACTTCCCCAATCTGACCATTATCGACACCGATACCGAACCCGAAGCCCTGCAACTGGTATCGGATGGCAAAGCCGATCTGACCCTGAGATCGCTGGTGGTGGCGGCACAGACCATCAAGCAGCAGGGCTGGTACAACCTCAAGATTTCGGGACAGATCCCCGGTTACGAAAACCGGCTGCGCATGGGAGTACTGAAGTCGGAACATACCCTGCGCGATATTCTCAACCAGGGCATCAATGCCATTACCGAGCAGGAGCGGCAACGAGTGATGGATCGTCATCTGTCGTTGCAGATGGTGTCGGAGGTGATCACCGATTACACCCTGGCCTATGGGCTTGGGTTACTACTGGTTGCCGTCATCGGTACCAGCCTGTTCTGGGCGCGCCGTCTGCGTGCTCTGAACCGGCAACTCGAGTTGATGGCACAGACCGACTCCCTGACCCACTTGCCCAACCGCCACGGCCTGAACGCAACGCTGGAAAAAGATCTGCAACGCGCTATGCGTTACCATTATCCGCTGGCGGTGATCATGATCGACATCGATCACTTCAAGCAGGTCAACGATCAACACGGCCATCTGATCGGGGACAAGGTGCTGATCCGGTTTGGCGAGCTGTTAAAGATGCATCTGCGCGAAGCCGACTCCATCTGCCGCTGGGGCGGTGAAGAGTTTCTTATTCTCTGTTTTGACACCGATCTCGAACACAGCCGGCAATTGGCCGAACGACTGCTGACCGGCATACGCGAACACCGTTTCCCCGGTCAGGAGCACATTACCGCCAGTGCAGGCCTCGCGGCGCTCGAACCCGCCGATACCCTGGATACTCTGGTACAGCGAGCCGATGAGGCCCTTTACGAGGCCAAGCACAACGGTCGGGATCAGGCCTGCACGGCCAGACCATCACCCACGACAGCCAAACCCGGCAACAGGTCCTGAACACAGGGTTTGCATCCGCCCAATCCCGAGCGGCCGAACCTCTTTAATCGAGTGAAGCCACAGAATTCACTCAGGACGCTTAAGTCTTGGGGCCGATATGTCATACAATGCCGACCGGAAATTCAATCCAGCGGCGTTGACCGGCGCCAGTGCCAGCCAAAAGCAGGCCCTGCGTTGAGCCGCTGAACCCCCACCTATCAAGCAGGGAACGAGCGAAATAATGACAACCAAAGTACCCACCATCGTATATACCTTGACCGACGAGGCGCCCGCCCTCGCCACCTACTCTTTGCTTCCCATCGTGCGCACCTTCGCCAGCGCCGCCGGTATCAAGGTGACCCTGAGCGATATCTCTCTGGCCGGCCGTATTCTGGCCGCCTTTCCCGAGCGCCTTAGCGAAGCACAACGCGTGGCCGACGGCCTGAACGAGCTGGGCGAGCTGACCCAGGATCCACATGCCAACATCATCAAGCTGCCCAACATCAGCGCCTCTGTGCCCCAGTTGCGTGCCTGTGTGGCCGAGTTGCAGGCCCAGGGATTCGATATTCCCGATCTGCCGGAAGAAGCCAAAACCGACGAAGAAAAGTCCGCCGCCGAGCGCTATTCCAAAATCCTCGGCAGCGCCGTCAACCCGGTGCTGCGCCAGGGTAACTCGGATCGCCGTGCTCCGGCTGCGGTCAAGGCTTTCGTACGCAAGTATCCCCATTCCATGGGTGCCTGGAGCAAGGCCTCCCGCTCCCACGCCGACTACATGAATGGCGGCGACTTTTTCTCCAGCGAACAGTCTGTCACCATGGACAAAGACCAGACCGTCCGTATCGAATTCGTCAACAAGGCCGGCCAGGTCGAGCTGAAAAAAGAGCTGCCGCTGCAGACCGGTGAAGTACTGGACGGCATGTTCATGAGCGCCAAGGCGCTGGAAGCCTTCTTCGAACAGACTCTGCAGGACTGTAAAGAGACCGGCGTCATGTGGTCACTGCACGTCAAGGCCACCATGATGAAGGTGTCGCATCCCATAGTGTTCGGCCACGCGGTCAAGGTGTTTTACCGGGAAGTGTTCGAGAAATACGGCGAACTGTTCGACGAGCTGGGCGTCAACCCCAACAACGGCATGAACAGCGTACTGGAGAAGATCAAGACTCTGCCCCAGTCCACCCAGGATGAAATCGAGCAGGCCATTCACGACTGCTATGAGCACCGCCCGGAAATGGCCATGGTCGACTCGGTCAAAGGCATCACCAACCTGCACGTACCGAGCGACGTGATCGTGGATGCCTCCATGCCGGCGATGATCCGCAACTCCGGTCAGATGTGGGGCCGCGATGGCAAACAGAAAGACACCAAGGCGGTCATGCCCGAGAGCACCTATGCCCGCATCTACCAGGAAGTGATCAACTTCTGCAAAACCAACGGCGCCTTCGACCCCCGCACCATGGGCACAGTGCCCAACGTGGGTCTGATGGCGATGAAGGCCGAAGAATACGGCTCGCACGACAAGACTTTCGAGCTGACCGAAGACGGCACCATGCGCGTTGTCGATGCCAACGGCCAGGTGCTGATGCAGCACGATGTGGAAAAAGGCGATATCTGGCGTGCCTGCCAGACCAAGGACGCCGCCATTCGCGACTGGGTGAAGCTGGCCGTGACCCGCGCCCGCCATTCTGCTACTCCCGCAGTATTCTGGCTGGATGCCGACCGCGCCCACGACAACGAGCTGAAGAAGAAGGTGGAAGCCTATCTGCAGGAGCACGATCTGACCGGCCTGGACATTCACATCATGTCCTACAACGAAGCCATTCGCTTCTCGATGGAACGCATGATGCGCGGCCTGGATACCATTTCCGTGACCGGTAACGTGCTGCGCGACTACCTGACCGATCTGTTCCCAATCATGGAGCTGGGTACTTCGGCCAAGATGCTGTCCATAGTGCCCATGCTGGCCGGTGGCGGCATGTACGAAACCGGCGCCGGTGGCTCGGCGCCCAAGCACGTACAGCAGCTGATGGAAGAAAACCACCTGCGTTGGGACTCGCTGGGTGAATTCCTGGCGCTGGCGGTGTCGCTGGAAGAGCTGGGTATCAAGGAAGGCAACGCCCGCGCCAAGATCCTGGCCAAGTGCCTGGACAAGGCCACCGAGCTGCTGCTGGATAACGGCAAGTCGCCGTCGCGCAAAGCCGGCGAGCTGGACAACCGTGGCAGCCACTTCTACCTGAGTCTGTACTGGGCCCAGCAACTGGCCGCCCAGACCGATGACGCCGACCTGGCCGCCCACTTCGCGCCGCTGGCCAAGGCGCTGGCCGAGAACGAGCAGCAGATAGTCGCCGAGCTGAATGCGGTGCAGGGTCAGTCCGCCGGCCTGAACGGCTATTACCACGTCGACCCGGCTGCGGTAGAAAAGGTGATGCGCCCCAGCACCACCCTGAACCAGACCCTGGCCGCGCTGAAAGGCTGAGCCTGACCGTCTGAGCCAATTTGGTTACACCAAAACCCCGTCATCCTGGATGACGGGGTTTTTTATTATATGCTACATCGCAGATACATAAGATTATACTAATGTATGTCATTTCGGCCCTTGAAAGCCGCGGGCGGACGACGACCATCGTCGGCCGCTTCATCAAACACCCATCCCCGCATCTCAGCTTGCCCGTTACACATTCATTAGTGATGAAACCATATTTCCGCCGTTTATCGTCCGTCTTGTTCGTCGACTCATTGCTTGCGGCGGCTTGAGATACCCCTGCTGTCCGACCCGCAAAAAATCGCAAAAACATCCTTTAAATAACTATAAAACCGTACCATACAGCATAAATACCTACACTTGTGATCGTTTATCAAGCTGCTCCTGCTCACCGTCACACACTTGATTGCCTTGTTCTCTTGCGTCGGGGGTCGTCTTTTGACAGTCTATAATAGCCCCAAATGAGGTTAGAACCCGAAACGAAGGAGTGCACGGAATGAACAAGCAAAAAGGACTCAAGCTGGTGACCGGGCTGTCGGCGCTGGCGCTGTTCACCAGTACCGCCGCCCAGGCCGACAACTGGCGCTATGCCCACGAAGAATACGAAGGTGACGTACAGGACGTGTACGCACACAAGTTCAAGGAATACATCGAGGAGCACTCGGATCATAGCCTGCAGATTTATCGTTTTGGCGAACTGGGCGAATCCGATGACATCATGGAGCAGACCCAGGCCGGTATTCTCAACTTCGTTAACCAGTCTCCCGGCTTTACCGGTGCCCTGATCCCCGAAGCCCAGATTTTCTTCATTCCCTATCTGATGCCCACCGACATGAATACCGTGGTGACCTTCTTCCGCGAGAGCAAGGCCATCAACGAAGACTTTCCTAGGCTCTACGAGCAAAAAGGCCTCGAGCTGCTGAAAATGTACCCCGAAGGCGAAATGGTCATCACCCTGGATGAAAAGGCCACCACGCCGGAGGAGCTGCACAACAAGAAGATTCGGGTCATGACAAACCCGCTGCTGTCGGAAACCTATTCCGCCTTCGGCGCCACCCCGACGCCCCTGCCCTGGGGTGAGGTCTATGGCGCCCTGCAGACCAACATGATCCAGGGTCAGGAAAACCCGATATTCTGGATCGAGTCCGGCGGCCTCTATGAAGTATCCCCCAACCTGATCTTCACCGGCCATGGCTGGTTTACCACCGCCATGATGGCCAATCAGGACTTCTACCAGGGCCTGTCCGATGAAGATCAGCAGCTGGTACAGAAGGCAGCCGACTACGCCTTCGAGGAAATCATCGAGCACATCGATGGTCTCGCCGACCGCTCGCTGGAAAAAATCACCAAGAACAGCAAAAAAGTGACCGTTACTCGTCTCGATAACACCCAGATTGCCGCCTTCAAGGCACGAGCCCCCCAGGTGGAAGAGAAATTTATCGACATGACCGGAGACAGCGGCAAGGCACTGCTGGACCAGTTCAAACAGGATCTGAAAGATCTGTAAATAATTAATAACGAGCCCATGGCCCCATCGGATACTCCGATTGGGCCATATCATGCCCTGCCGGAGACGCTTCGCCACCGGGACCGGAACGGCTTTGGAGCACAACCATGTCTGAGCACACCCCTGAATTAGAAGATGACACCGCTTCCTATCACTCGGGCCTGCCCGGTGTTCTCGGTGTGATCGACGAGTGGATTGCCCGATTCGAGGCCGTGATGCTGGCGTCCGGCGTACTGCTGATGGCCATCAACACCTGCGCCAATGTCATCGCCCGCTTTGCCTTCAACGAAGGCTTCTTTTTTTCCGGCGAGATCAACCGGATTTTGATTATCTTCATCACCTTCGCCGGCCTGGGCTACGCCGCCCGTCACGGTCGCCATATTCGCATGTCGGCGCTGTACGACTCGCTACCCGCCAGGGCGAGAAAGGTATTGATGATCATCATCGCGCTCTTTACCGCCCTGGTGATGTTTTTTCTCAGCTATCACGCCTATGGCTACATCGACACCCTCCACAGCCGCGGCCGCATACTGCCGGCGCTGGGCATCGAGATCTGGTGGATTTACGTCTGGGCACCCGTGGGCTTTGCCGTCACCGGCATTCAGTATCTGCTGACCGCCGTCAAGAACCTGACCAGCGATGGCGTCTATCTCTCCACCGGGGTGGTGGATGGCTACAGTGATACCGAGACCCATACCGAAACCAAAGTTTAATCCCGGGCGACAATCAAACGCCTGGCGTCAATAACCATAGAAAGGCATAACGCATGGCAACGCTGTTAATGGCCATCATGATTGGGCTGCTGCTGTTGGGTTTTCCCATGATGATTCCGCTGATCACCGCCTCCGTGGTCGGCTTCGTGATGATGTTCGACGGCTTCGGCCAAATGGGTACCTTTATTCAACAGATGATGGGCGGCATTCGTCCGGCTTCGCTGATTGCGGTGCCCATGTTTATTCTCGCCGCCGACATCATGACCCGTGGCCACTCCGCCGACCGATTGATCAACATGGTCATGGCCTTCATCGGCCACATCAAAGGCGGGCTGGCGATCAGCACCGCCACCTCCTGCACCCTGTTCGGTGCCGTGTCCGGATCCACCCAGGCCACGGTAGTGGCGGTAGGCTCACCGCTGCGGCCGAAAATGCTCAAGGCCGGTTATTCCGACTCCTTTACCCTGGCGCTGATCATCAATGCCAGCGATATCGCCTTCCTGATCCCGCCCAGTATCGGCATGATCATCTATGGGGTCATCTCCGAAACCTCTATCGCCGAGCTGTTTATCGCCGGCATAGGACCCGGTTTGCTGATTTTGGTGATGTTTTCTCTCTATTGCCTGTATTACGCCCACAAGCACCAGGTACCTACCGAGCCGAAAGCCAGCTGGACGGAACGTTTGGTCGCTGTACAAATGGCGCTGTGGCCGCTGTTTTTTCCGGTGATTATCGTCGGCGGCATTTACGGCGGTATCTTCAGCCCGACGGAAGCGGCAGCCGTATGCGTGCTTTACGCCTTTCTGCTGGAATTTGTGGTATTTCGCTCACTCAAACTTCCGGAAATCTATCGCATCGCCAAATCCACCGGTCTGATCACCGCCGTGGTCTTTATTCTGGTCGCGGTCGGCAACGGCTTTTCCTGGATATTGTCGTTTGCCCAGGTGCCGCAGGCCATTCTGGAGTCGGTGGGGGTTAACGACGCCGGTCCGGTGGGGGTGATGATTGCCATCTGTGTGGCTTTCTTTATTGCCTGCATGTTTGTGGATCCCATCGTCGTCATCCTGGTGCTGACGCCCATCTTCGCCCCGGCGATTCAGGCCACCGGACTGGATCCGGTCCTGGTGGGGGTGCTTATTACCCTGCAGGTGGCCATCGGCTCGGCCACACCGCCATTCGGCTGCGATATCTTCACCGCCATCGCCATCTTCAAGCGACCCTATATGGAGGTGATCCGCGGTACTCCGCCCTTTATTTTCATGTTGGTGGCCGCCGCCGGTCTGATTATCGCCTTTCCGGATATAGCGCTGTTTTTACGCGACCTGGCCTTTCCCGATTGATGCCGGCACCATGAAGCAAGCGATCTATTCGATGGTCATTTCAATCCCGAACAAGAAGCCCGCTCCGCCGACCCGCCCGAGCACTTCCCTGTGACGCTCAGCACATGCCATCCGACCACCATGGAGGGTGGGAATGCCGGCATTGCAGGAGCTTTTGTTGGCCCTGTCATGTGATGGTCGGCAAAACAGCTCCCTTGGTACTCCTTGATGCTCCGGCGTCGCCTGTTGACATCGTCTACAGGCCACTTGGTGCTCGAGAAGGCCAATTGCCCGATACAGGAGAGATCAAAAAAGGGCCCTGAGGCCCTTGAGAATAACGCGGTTACGGTTCAGAAATGCCAGCTCAGGCCCAGCATCAGACCCTTGATGTCATAGTCGCTGCGGTTAATAGCTGGGGCCTATTTCCAGCCAACGGGCTCAGACCATTATCTTCCAGCTTACGCAGGCCGTCGGGATCAATTAACCCCCTGCTCGACCAACTCCTTGATCGATA
Source organism: Oceanisphaera submarina (assembly GCF_046521305.1). Lineage (NCBI taxonomy): Bacteria > Pseudomonadati > Pseudomonadota > Gammaproteobacteria > Aeromonadales > Aeromonadaceae > Oceanisphaera > Oceanisphaera submarina. Next base: position 69,764 of record NZ_JBKGFN010000012.1, read on the forward strand.
TCATGCCGTCCACCGCCAACAGCTGACAAAATGGCTGCGCCAGGCCCGTCGGCTCAACGAATTCACGCAGACAAACGGTGTGTCTCCACTGCCTGGCAAGCCAGAACCAGCAAGAAGAACGGATCCTGTATGAAAGGATGTTCCCAGCCATCCCTATCGGCACCAGGAGGTGCACCATGGCTAACTATCGTCGCCTGTGGACGATATTACTCGTCGTTTTCGGCCTTACCTTTGCCGTACTCGGCTATTTTGGCCGGGAAGTCTATCGCGAGGCACCACCCATTCCCGCCCGGGTAGTGACCGAAAGCGGCATCCTGATCACTACCAAAGACGGCATTCTCGACGGTCAGACCGCCTGGCAATCGGTTGGCGGCATACAGCTTGGCTCGGTCTGAGGCCATGGCGCCTATCAAGCGCCGGACTGGACCGCCGACTGGCTGCACCGGGAAACCTCCGGTTCGCCGATAAGATAAACGGTTCATACCCGTCACCTTAAACATTCGGTGGACCTAACTGCTCCGGCCTGGCCGGTTTGCCTCTGGCCCGCGAGCTGTCCCCGCACGTCATTTATTTCCATGTAAAATAATAAATTCGTTATCATGACCCAACATGCCTCGGGCACCTCACTCGGCCGGATGAATCGAATGACGACCTTGCAAAACAATGAGCATTATTTTGAGCAAACCTTTGACAAGCTGAAATCACCCAGCGCCCATTATCACCAGATCGAGTTCGAAGAATGCCGCTTTACCGACTGTGATTTTTCGAGCGTCACCTTTGAAAAGTGCAAATTCATCAACTGCGAATTCACCCGCTGCAACCTGAGCCTGGTCGCCCTGCCCTATACCATGCTGTTTGACGTCGCCTTCAGCGACAGCAAACTGCTGGGCGTCGACTTCACCCGGGTCAGCTGGCCGGTTTACCACCTCGACCACGAACTTCGGTTTTATCAGTGCATACTGAATGATGCCTCCTTCTTTGGCCTGACCCTGAACGAGCTGGTGCTGGAGGAGTGCAAGCTGCACGACGTGGACTTCCGGGAGGGCAATTTCGCCCAGGCCCGCATGATGGGCAGCGACTTCACCCACAGCCTGTTCATGCGCACCAACCTGCAGGGCGCAGATTTCAGCGACGCCACCGACTACGCCATCAATGTGCTGGAAAACCGGGTGCAGGGCGCCCGCTTTTCCCGCTACGAGGCGTTGGGACTACTGGAATGTCTGGGCATCGAGCTGATGGACTGAGCGGCAACCCCCACTATGCCCAGGCTGCCGCCATAAAAAGATACCAAGTAAAGACTCGTTCGAATTCCACCGCAGGCCTCGTCCGCCCACGGCCTGCGGGAGCAAAAACGGAGCGAGGGTCAGTGCGCAAAATATGACAGTGGGGTGACAGTAGCATTGACACGGGAGCGTCCGACTATAAGATGAGCGCATCTTTAAAGACACAGATTACTTCATGACTTCCGTGCTTTTCGTCTGCCACAGCAACGCGGCCTGCTCTCCCGTCGCAGAGGCGCTGCTCCGACACCTGGCTGCCGACCGCTATCAGGTGATGAGTGCCGGCGTAGATCCCGCCGAAATCAACGCCAACGCCCTGGTGGCCCTGCAAAAGCTGGGGGTCAATGCCGACGGCCTGCACAGCAAGGGGCTGGACTCGATTGAAGGTGAGTATTTCGACATCGTCATCAGTCTGAGCGAACAGGTCGAAGCAAGCGCCCGGGCGGTGCCATCGGCCCGTTTCATGGCCTGGCATTTCGACGACGGCTGCGTCTTCACCCCGCATCAGGCCACCAAAATGATCCAGGAAATCTACGAGCGCATCAAGCTGCTGGTGCTGGTACAGGACCGGCAGGAAAAGCCCCTGTGGTAACGGCCTCTCCCCTGTTCTTGTTCAAGGCGCTGGCCGACGATACCCGGCTGCAGTTGGTATTGCTTATCATGGCAGAGCAGGAAATGTGCGTTTGCGAAATGACTCATGCCCTGGACCAGAGCCAACCCAAGATATCCCGCCACCTGGCGCTGCTGCGCCAGGCCGGTCTACTGGCCGATCGCCGCGAGGGCCAGTGGGTGTATTACCGGCTGTCGCCGCTCCTCGACGATTACAGCCACACCCTGCTGCAACACACCCTGGAACGCCACCGGGCCTATATTGCCCCGGCACTCGACCGGCTGGCGACTATGGGCAACCACCCCGAACGCCAGCGACTGTGCTGTTAACCGTCGTTCCCATGCCGGCCTTGCCATTCCTCGGGTAAGGCTTGCCGCAAGTGGGCCAGCAAGGCCGTGCTCTTTTTGGGCTGCCGCCCGAAAGAGTACAACAAACCGACCGGCAACGGCGGCAGCCGCCATTCGGGCAGGCAAACCAATAAACGGTCCGGATGGGCTTTTTGATACCCTTCGGCAAAGCGCACCGGCAATACCCCTATGCCCTGGCCACGCACCAGGGCGTCCAGCTGCATCATGTAATTGTCCACCGTCAGTCGTGAGGGCGGCGGCTGAAAGGCATATTCTCCTTCGCTACCGTGGCGCAACATCAGGCCTTCTCCTGTCTCACCCAGCCAGTCCACCCAGACGTGAGCCGACAACTCTCGCGGGTGCCCGGGCGGCCCCTTGTCGGCTAAATAATCGGGGCTGGCATACAGACGGCATGGCCAGTCGCAGAGGATTTCATGGCGCAGGCCACAGTCCGGATCCGGGCCCAGCCACAGCCAGATTTCGCCCTGTCCCTCACCGGCTCCCGGCGGCCGCGTTTCCGTATGCAGGGAAATCCGCAGCCCCGGGTAATCGGCCAAAAAGTGCTCCAATGCCTGGGGAAGCCAGCCCCGAACACAACTGCTGTGTACCCGCACCACCAGCTCGCCGCTCACCTCCTCGCGCAGATCGTCCATGGCCTGCCGGCCCTGTTCGGCCAGACGCAATATCTGCCGGCTGTAACGTTCGAACAACAGCCCCGCCTCCGTGGCCTGCAACCGGTTGCCCCGGCGGTGCAGCAACGGCTGGCCCAGTCGGGCTTCAAGCTGGCTCAGGCGCCGGCTCAGGGTGGACTTGGGCAATCCCAGCCGGCGGGCGGCCTCGGTCAGGCTGCCGCAGGCCATGACGGTGGCAAACCCTTCCAGCTCCAGTAAATCCTGCATGCAAACCTCCACGAAACACTGGAACAAGGTTCAGGCGTCCATCCTGTCTCAACCGGGAAGACACGCTAAAAAAATGAGAACCGTTTAATATAAAAGTGCGAGACGGCCAAATGAAAAAGCGGAATGGCCGGCAGGGGCCGGCCATTCAGAACATCAACGCCCAGGTGCCTCTACCTCAGAAATCGATGCTGATACCCAGGTTGACCCGGCGACCGTCCAGCACGGCGCCGTAGGTGTCGTTGGTCACTTCCTTGTCGGCAATGTTGTAAATGCCGGCGGTCAGATCGGTGCCCGGCGTCAGCTGATACACCAGGCCCGCATCAAAAAAGGTATAGCTCGGCGTGCCCTCGCTCATGCTGGTACGGCTGAGGTAATCACTGGTTTCACCCCGGTAGTTAGCCTGGGTCCACAAATTGAGCCGGTCGCTACTCTGCCAGTCGAGGCTGGCGTTGGCCATGTGCTCGGGCATCTTGTTGAGGGGCTGGCCCGCAAACTCGCCGCTTTTCTGCTCCGATTCGGTATAGGTATAGCTGGAGCTCAGGCGCAGATCCCGGGTCAGATCATAGTCAAGGCTCAGCTCAATACCCTGCATCAGGGCGTCATCGATGTTTTTACGGGTGCTCAGGAACAGATAGTTGTTGCCCTCAAAGGGACACTGCCAGGTGGCCGGATCGTTGCGATCACCACCGGGCTCACAGAATCTGTCTTCCGCAATCTTGTCCTTGAACTCGGTACGGAACACCATCAGGCTGGAGTTCAGCCCCAGCTCCTGGCTCTGATAGACGAAGCCGGCCTCGTAACTGGTGCTCTTCTCCGGCTGCAGATCCGGGTTGCCGATGATCAGCGCGCGCGGATGGGGTGCGGGAGAGCCACCGCCGCCGGTGCCGCGACCAAAGCCCGCTGTGGCCTCGGCCAGCCCGGGCTGCTTGTAGCCGGTGGATACACCCCCCTTCAGGGTCCACGCCGGGGTCAGGTGATAGGTGGCGTAGACCCGGGGCGACAGGTGGCCGCCAAACAGCTCGTCATCGTCGTAGCGCAGGCCTGTGGTCAGGTTGAGATCATCGGTCAGCGACCATTCGGCCTCGGCGTACAGGGCCGCGATCCAGCGATCCACCTGGGCCACGGCGCCGGGGACATTGCTGGACAGCAGGCCGTTGGTCTCGTCGGTGAAGTCTTCAAACTTGTACTGGCCACCCAGGGTCAGCACGTGCTCGTTCCAGAAATAGCTGCCCTGGGTGTTGAGGATGGTAACTTCCTCACGCTTGGTCAGATCCTGCACCCGCTCCGACACATCGTGCTGCACATAGCTGCTGAGCTGCAGATCGCCATAGCGGCCATCATGAGACAGCTGGTAGACATCCTTGTGGTAGGTGGTTTCGGAGCCGGTGGCGGTGAGCGCCACGCTCTTGCCCGGGGTGGTGGTGGCATCCAGGCTGGCGGTGTCGTAACTCAGACCGATTTCGTTGGCGTCATCCGGAGTCAGTATCAGTTTGACGCCGCCTTTCTTGCGGGTGCTGTCCGGCGTGCTGGCGGCACTGTCATCCCCGCCGACGAAGTCGCTTTCATCGGTTCCCTGCCAACTGCCGTTGACCTGGGCACCGAGCAAGCCGGGGATCAAGGCGCCACCGGCGAACAGATTGACCTGCTGGGCATCATTGCTGACGTCGTTGAACGACTTGGTGTAGTCGGTGCTGATGGTACCGCTCCAGGCGCCCTCGGTCTTGCGGGTGATGATGTTGATGACGCCGCCCATGGCCTCGGAGCCGTAGAGGGAGGACATGGGGCCGCGGATCACCTCGACGCGCTCTATCATCGAAATGGGCGGCAGCGCGATTTGCTTGCCGCCGTCGCTGCCATTGGTGTTGACCGCACGGCCCGCCGACACCGGTTTGCCGTCCACCAGATACAGGGTATAGGCCGGCGCCATGCCACGAATGCTGATGTCTTGAGCCTTACCGCCTCCGGTCACATAGACGCCGGGAATATTGCTCACCGCGTCCGTGATGTCGGTGTAGGCCTTTTTCTCCAGCTCTTCCCGGCTGATCACCGAAATACTGGCGGGTGCCTCGGCAATGTTTTGTTCAAAGCCGGCGGCGGTCACCACCACCGTCTCCAGGGCGGTAAACTCCTCGGCCATGGCTGTGCCGCCCATGCCCAGCATTGCCAGGCCCAGCGCCTTGCTCAGGGCGGTGCGGGTAAAGAGAGCGGGAGCGTTGAAAGGCTCGGACATGTCGTTGACTCCTTGAGTAATTGGTTTTCCATGATGAAGCGTGTCTACCACTCGCAATAGTGTCATGATAATGATTATCATTGCGTTTCAAATGGAAATTATTGCAACAAGGTGTTGTAAAAAACGGAACACAAAAGCAGGCATGACACGGACCGGAAAATCCAGGCAGGGAAAGGTCGGTGCCCGCACGTGGCAGACACCGGAGAAACGATCAGAGTTTGTTGCTCAGGGTTCGTTCAAGACTGCCGACAAGCTCGCTCAGCCAAACGCTCAGATCTCCCTTGGCGGGGCGAACCAAGGGCTCGAGCCGCCACCGATCGGGGTCGCCGATCCCCTTGCCGGCTTCCAGCTGCAAATCGGCCCAATCACCATTTACCTGAGGCAGCGCCAGCCCCATCACCAGCGGCACCAGTCGGTCATCGTCAGTGGCCAGGGCGCCGATATTGGCGTTGAACAACAGCTCGTCCATGGCCAGGGCCTGGCGCTGAACATGCCGTTGCAGCGCCCGGCGGTTGGCCTCGATTTGCCCGGCCTGACCGGGCCAGATGCGGGCCAGATCCCGCGCCGCCACATTGGTCATCAGCAGCAGATTGTTGGTGTCGAGCCAGAAATAATCGGGCTCGGAGCGGTTCGGCCGCAGGGTCACCTGGGCACCACTCGGCGCCAGCTCTCGCGCCACATCCACCGGGATCACCGCGATATTGCGCTGGCGCAGCAGCGGATAGCTGGACAACGCCGGCCACACCGACTCTATGGTCAACAGCGCCGTAGCCTGGGGCAGGCTGGCGGCATCCGTCTTGCCCAGCCAGCCGGGAATGCGGTTCACCGGCAGGCGCCGGGGCGGCAGATACGTCACCTCCACCCCGGTGTTTTGCATCAGCGACAGCCCCAGGGCGTGCAGTACAGGCACGCTGCTTGCCAGCACCGGGCGGGACTCGGCGGCCTGGGCGCCAAACCCCAGGCACAGCAGCAACAGACAGACTTTTTTCATCATTCGATGTTTCTCCAGCGACGCAGCACCAGCGCCAGCACAAAGCCGGCGGCGGCAAACATGACGATGGCCGCCCCCGAGGGAATGGGCAGGGCACCGGCCATGGGCGCCACTATGCCCAGCAGGCAGCTAAAGGTGGAAAACAGCACCGACAGCCAGAAAAACTGGCGGCCGTTGCGGCTGATCAGCCGTGCCGTGGTGGCGGGGATCAACAGCAGGGCGCCCACCAGAATGGCCCCCACCACCTTGACCGCGGCCACCGTCACCAGGGCGATCAGCACAATAAACAGGTAGTCATAAAGCCGCACATTAATGCCCCGGGTCTGGGCCAGCTCCGGCGACAGGCTGGCCAGCAGCGCCCGGTTGGCGCCCCGCCAGATCAGCCACAGCGCCAGGACGGCAATCACCGCCAGCACCAGGATATCGGTGTCCTTGACCGTGAGAATGGAGCCGAACAGCACGTTTTCCAGAATGTGCACGTTCACCTTCTTGGCCACATAAAGCAGCAGCGCCGCCCCCAGGGCGATGGCGAACGACAGAAACACCCCCACCAGGGCGTCATAGGGCACCTGGGTGCGGCTTTTCACCCAGTGCAGCAGCAGGGCGAACATCAGGCAAAAGCTGAACAGCGCCACCAGCGGCTGCGTGGCCGGCTCGCCCAGTAAAATGCCCAGCGCCACCCCGGTGAGGGCGCCGTGGCCCACCGCCTCGGAGAAAAACGCCAGCCGCTTGACCACCACCAGCGGGCCCAGCGCCCCCAGCAACGGGCCCATCAGCAGGGCCGCCACCAGGGCGTTGGTGAGAAAGGCATACTGAAACATCTCGGGCAGCCAGCCGCCCTGATAGAGGGCAAACACGCCCTGTCGCAGGCTTTCCATCAGGCGCAGGCCTCCAGTGCCGGTTGTGCGTATTGGGTGAGCACCTGCTGGGGCCGGCCATGGGCCCGAAGGCCGCCGTCAATCAGCCAGACCTGGTCGGCGAAGCGGCGCACCCAACTCATGTCGTGGTGGATCACCAGCAGGGTGGCGCCGGCCGCTTTAAGGGCCAGTATTTCCCGGTTGATCAGCCGCTCCGCCTCGCTATCGAGTCCGGTCATGGGCTCGTCCAGAAACCAGAGCGAACTCTCGCGTTCCAGTCCCTGGGCAAACAGCAACCGCTGGCGCTCGCCCCCGGACAACTGACCCAGCCGCAGGTGCAGCTTGTGCTCCAGCCCCACCCGGGCCAGCAGCGCCTCGATGCGTGCCTGGCAGCGGTGGCGGGAGCGGCCAAACAGCGGCCGCCGGCTCAGGGTGGTGAGCATGAACTCTTCGATGGTAATGGGCAGCGAAGGCTCAAAGCGGGCCAGTTGGGGCACATAGGCCAGGTGACCGGCACGGCCGGGCCAGTGCCGGGTGATCTCGCCCTGATGGGGTTGCAGCCCCAGCAGGCACTTCATCAGCGACGACTTGCCGGCGCCGTTGGGGCCGATAATGGCGTGCAGTCGACCCGCCACCATATGGCCGGACATCGGCGCCAGAATGGGCACCCGGTTAAGGGACAGCGCCAGCCGCTCAAGGGTAATACCCGGTCCCATCAGGCCTCCCCGGCGGCAAAGCGCAGCGCCTGTACCAGGGTTTGCAGGTTGTGCTCCATCTCCCGGCTGACCAGCTCGGCGTCATAGTCGCCAAAGGTCATGTGGGAGAAGTGGTAAATGCGGATGCCGGTGGCCTGCTCTATGGTGTCCACATAGCGGTTTTCCATGTCGAGCTCGGTGAACAGCAGGTGAATATCGGCCTCACGAATGCGCTCGATGGTTTTCTGCAGCTGGCTGGCGCCGGGCTCCACCCCGTGGGCGGGCTCGATGACGGTGTCGATGCCGATGCCGAACTCCTGCAACAGGTAGCCATAGGCGTTGTGGGTACTGGCGATGCGGATGCCGGACAAGTCCAGCTCCAACAGCTCGCGCCGATAGCGGTTTTTCATGGCGCGCAGCTCGCGGCCGTAGGCCAGGGCGTTGGCCTGAAACGCCTCTGCGTTGTCGGGATCGAGCCGGCCCAGCTCCCGGGCAATGGTATAGAGCTGGCGAATGGCGGCGTCGATGGACACAAAGGTGTGCGGGTTGTAGTTGTTGTCGCCGTTGCCACCGCCGAGCAGGGGCAGATCCTGGTTGGCCTTGATCAGCGTCAGCCTAGGCAGCGCCAGCCCCTGCAGGGCGTGCATGGCGAACTCGTCGTGGCCGATGCCGTTGAGCACCAGGGCGTCCATGCGGGTGAGACGCTTGAGATCCGCTGGTTGCAGCTCGTAGCTGTGGGGATTGAAGCCGCTCTGGATCAGCGGCAACACTTCGCCCTTGTCGCCCAACACCTTGCTGACATAGCTATAGTAGGGATGCAGGGTAATGCCCACCACCAGGTGTTTGGCCGAGACGTTGAAGCTGAGCAGCAGGCCGGCGCAGAACAATAGCCATTTTTTCATTGTTATTTATCCATTTGTGTCCAGTGAGCCAGATCCCGGCAATGGTGTGGAGCATCGCCACCTGGGTGGTAAAACAGCCCCCCGGCCGGTGCCAACCAGAGTGCAAAGGCCGCGCCAGTGGTCGGCTCTGTGGTGGCATAGCAGTTAGTCTCCGGCTGTTGCCAGACGAGCCCCTCCCGATCAAAGGGTGGTACGCTCAGGGCGGCCAGCCGCCCCGCCGTGGGCCAGGGATCGCCGGCGGAGGTCAGAAACCGAATCTCCTCGGCGGCGATGGCCAGTTCGGTGAGCAGGCGGCTGTCTTGCATATTAAGGCCGGTGTGAGGCGCAGCTTCGGCTGCCGCCTGCTGGCGCCAGGCGATGCCGGCGGCGCCGGCCAGCAGTATCAGCGCCAGGGTCAGCATGACCCAGAGGGTTTCGCGCCGGCCGTCATCGGGCGGCACCCGCTCCAGGCTTCCCGTCTTTCGTTCAGAGCTCGACATAGTCGAATTCCGCCGGCTGTTCGTGGCCGGCGTCGAACTGGATGTAAAACTCCTGGTCGCTCCAGGGGAGCCGGACCTTCGAGTGGGCATCGGCCTCGGCCCGGGCCATTTCTTCGTCGTCATAGCTATACATCACCACCTCGGCACCGGTGGCCAGGGTGCCGTCGCTGTAGCCAACGCGGCAGTCCACTGTGTCGCCGTTGCGGCTGCAGTCCATTACCGGGTAGTGCGCCAGGGCCGGGGCAGCCAGCCCTAGCCCTGCACACAGCAGCAGGGCTCGCATCATGGGACGTCTCCTCATTCAGGCATGGCTTCAAAGGTAAGCAGGTAATTAACCCCAGCCTGATCCGTCAGCGGGCTGTCGACGGGCTGACGCAGGCCGGTGCTCAACAGATGCGGGCCACCCTGTTCGGGGGTGAAATGCACCTCGCCGTTGGCGTCCGTCATCAGTTCGGTCTGGCGGCGGTCATCCCGGTAGTTGGTGCCGTAAGGCACCACTTCCACCTTGAGATCCTTCACCGGCTCGCCATTGAAGGTGAAGCGAAACCCGACCTCTTCGCCCACGACAATGTCGCTGGGGTGGGTCAGGGCATCGAGCTCAAAGCCCTTTCCTGTGGTGACCAGCACCTGGCGGGACGGACCCTGCTTGGTCACGTAAAAGGCGCTGATGCTCTGCACCGCATAGGTGGTCACCTCGCGGGCGGCCTCGGGCAGTTGCCCCTGCACTTCCTGCTTGTTGCCGAAAATGCGGCGCTGGGTGTTGCGCTTGCCGATCACGTAGTTGGTGGTGTAACGCTCGGGCGTGCGCAGCTCCACCTTGTAGGTGCCGCTGTCGGTTAGCTCCAGATCGAACACGCTGCGGCGCTGGCCCTTGAAGTAGGAGCCGATGCGGCCGGGCTCGTTGGCCGGGTTGTAGATGGTGACGTAATCGAGGCCAACCGGCTTGTCGAAGCTGAACACGCCATGGGAAGCGGTGGCGTCCACGGTGATCCATTTCGCTTCTTCAACAGACAGGCTGAATTCGCTGGGCAGCATCCACAGCGGGTGGGCGCTGGCGCTGCCGGCCAGCAGGGCCAGGGCGGCGATAGAGGCCTTTATTTTTTTCACGTTATTGTGCTCCTGTGCTGATAATGACGTCGCCCAGTTCTTCCGTGGGCTTGAGATGATAACGGGCGGGCTCGCCGCCGAATTCGATAACCTGGCGCACCAGGCTGCGGCTGCCGTGTTCCCGGGCCGCCTCCACGTTGAGGCGATACTTGCCCGGAGCCATCGGTTTACCGGCCTGATCGGTACCATCCCAGCTCAGCCGGTATTGCCCCGGCTTGCGGGTGGCGGAGGTGACCGCGTCCAGTTCGCCCTGGTCATACCGGCCGGCCTTGCGCCACCAGCGGCGCATGTCTTTGAGCCAGTCGCTTTCCTTGCGCCACACCGCCAGGGTTTTGACCGGTTGCTGCCGGTCGTTTTCCACCCAGACTGCCACATAGGGCCGGTAGTGGCCGCCGCCGCTGCCTTCGGGCAGGGTGAGCTCGATGTTCACCGGTTGTGCCATGGCCGGGGCGGCGCACAACATCAGGGCCAGCAGGGGCTTTTTCATGAAAATCTCCACTCAGTAAAGGATCAGCAGATACAGGCCGGCCATCAGTACACAGCCCAGGCCGGTGACCGCCAACAGGCGGCCGCGCTTGCGCCGCATGGGCAGCACCAGCCAGAAGCCGGTCAGGGTGAACAGCAGCATGACGGCGGCGGATACATCGATAAACCAGCTCCACGCCGGGCCGGCGTAGCGACCCATGTGCAAATCGTTGATCACCGCCATCCAACCGTAATGCTGCTCTTCGAGGAGCACGGCTCGATCTTCCAAGCTAACTTCCACCAGGCTGTATCCTCCCGGACGCTTGATATCAATCAGCAGCAGCGCCTCATCGGCAGACCAGTCGAAACGCACCTCTCCGCCGGCCAACAGCTGCTCTTGCTGCAGCCATTGCCAGACCCGGCCGGCGGCAAGCAAGGGATTCTGTTGCCACTGCCCGGTGTTGGAAAACCGATAGGGCAAGGTCAGCTCAAGGGTCGCTTCTGGTATTGGCGTCGGTAACCACTGGCGATTGTTCAACGTCAGCCCGGTCAGGGTGAAAAACAACATGATGGCCAACATCAGCATCGAGCAGTAGGTGTGCACCGGACGCACCCAGCGAGGCGCCGCCGAGACGCGTAACGATTTGCTTAACATGACAACAGAACACCCCTGCATCCAAAAACAAAGCGGATAATGTTACCAATGATAATAATTGTCAAATTCATTTGTATTAACAGTCATGAAGGCTTCCACTGCGTGCCAGACAGCCTCCCGATGCAGGTGGCCTTGCCACCTTTCAATTACCGCCGTTATGGTGAATAATTGAACGTCCTGAATGAAGCCTATCCGCGAGGTTCGATGAACATCCAATCTACCTTCCCTGCCGGTTTGCAAGGCTATCAGCGCGCCGCCGACAGCGTGACCGAAGCCTCGGTCAATATCAGCCGGCAAAATATCAACCAGCTGAACAATGAATCCCGGGTTAATCCCGAGGTCAATCCAGATCAATTCGTGGATGCCAGCAAGCCGTCCGGCACCGACAATCTCGTTCAACTACAACAGGCCGAGCTTCACGCCCAGGCGAACATCAACAGCATCGAGAGTGCCGATGAAATGCTCGGCACCCTGATCGATATCCGGGTGTAACATGCAGCTTGGTACTTCACTGCCCGAATTTTCGGCCTTTGCCGCGTCGCCTCCCCTCCGCCAGGTTACGCAAGAGCACGACCAGCGCGCCCTCATTGCCCCCGTCGAAACGATGGATAGCTTTACCTCCGCGGATCGTCAGCAACAGGATGCCCGGCACAAGCTGTACGACCGCTTTGGCCGCTCCCGCAATGACGATGCGGCACAAGCCGGCCAAGAGCCGCACAGGACGGCAGGTGATCAGCCAGCCAATGACGAAGCCGAAGCCGGCAAAGAGACACAGGCCGAAACCATCACTGCCAAGGAAAAAGCCGAGAAAACCGCCGAACAAGACCATGAGGCACTGTCGCCGGAGCAGGAAGAACTATTGCAGGCGCTGCAGTTGAGGGATCGGGAAGTACGGCTGCACGAACAGCAGCACGCCGGTGTGGGTGGCCAGCATGCGGGTGCGCCCAGCTATGAATACGAAACCGGCCCCGACGGCAAACAATATGCGGTAGCCGGTGAGGTGCAGGTGGATCTTTCCCCCGTCGCCGACGACCCGGCCGCCACCATAGACAAGATGCAACAGATCAAGGCGGCAGCATTGGCTCCCGCTGAACCCTCTCAGGCCGACAAGGCCGTCGCCGCTCGCGCCGAACAATATATTCTCGAGGCTCAGGCCGAGCTGCAGCAAGGATCCTCAGAGCATAAGTCTCAAGCGGAAAGCAACAGAAATAAAGTCGCTTCGACCCAGGCCAGCGACGATCTCACCCAGGCCCACCCGTACTCGGCGGCCGCCGATGTCGCCGGACAAATGGCACTCAGAAATCAGGTCATTGCCGGTGCATATGGCAAAGCCGCCCAGGCCGACTCCCGCAGTCTGTTAAAGCTGGCCTGAAGCATCGTCTCGCATCACCGACTGTATATCTCAGGCTCTACATCACATCCGGACACGCCGATACTTCCGCTTTATAATCGCCACCAGTTCAGTCAGCACGAGGCACGGCATGAATTCCCTAAAATACCTGACCGGTTATCCGGAACAAATCCAGCTCCAGGCAGGTGAACTGCTCACCAGCGGCCGACTGGGAGATTACCTCGAACGCAAGTACCCACACCAACACCAGATCCAGAATGACAAGGCCTTGTATGGCTATATCAACGGCCTGAAAAGCCAGTACCTGCGCAAGAGCCCGCCTTTAAGCCAGGTGCGCTACGACAGCAAGCTCAATGTACTCAAACACGCCCTGGGCATGCATACCTATCAGTCTCGGGTACAGGGCAGCAAACTCAAGGCCCACAACAGCATTACCGTAGCCGCCCTGTTCAAGGAGGCGCCGCCGGAATTTTTACGCATGATAGTGGTACACGAGCTGGCTCATTTTAAGGAAAAGGATCATAACAAGGCCTTCTACCAACTATGCTGCCATATGGAGTCCGGTTACCATCAGCTTGAGCTGGACACCCGGCTATGGTTGCAGTGGCGGGAACGAGAGATATGAAGTCGACCCCTAATGGGTCAAATTTACCTCTCAGGCCACATTTACCTGGGTTATGTGGAATATACGTATATCACCCCACTCACCACACTTCTAGAATACACGAGGAAGCATAACGTCAGGATCACAACTATGAAAAAATCGGTATTGTTGGCCAGTGCCCTGGCCATAAATGCGTTACCGGCCACGGCCGAAATGCCGCCTCAGGCTGCGGTGTGTGTCAGCTGTCACCAGGCCAACGGGCTCGGCATACCTAATCTCGCCCCCTCCATCTCCGGCATGCCGGCACCCTATCTGACTGCCCAGTTGCAGCACTTCAAGTCCGGCGAGCGCAATAACGCCATCATGCAGCCCATGGCCATGATGCTGGACGATGCCGGTATCAAGGCCACCAGCGAATGGTTTGCCAGCCTGCCGGTTGAATTGCCCGACGCCCCCGCCTTTCGCGGTCAGAAGCCACCTCAAGACATGACCGGCGGAGAAAAGCTGGCATATCTGGGGGACTGGCAGCGTGACCTGCCCAGCTGTGTGGCCTGTCACGGCCCCGAAGGCGTAGGTGTAGGTGTAGGCGAGGCTTTTCCCCGACTGGCCGGCCAGCATACCGATTATATCGAAAGCCAGCTCAAAGCCTGGCAGGCCGGTACCCGCAGCGGCGACACCCACGGCCTGATGGCGTCGGTGGCCAATAAATTGACGGCGGAAGAAATCACCGCCGTTGCCAGCTACTTCGCCAGCGTGGGAGCAAAATAATGATGAAACTGTCTTCTTCCCTGTTACTCGGCCTGTCGCTGGCTGCCACCGGCTCTGCCCAGGCTGTTGGTTCCGTTCAGGCCGCACATCCCGACAAGCTTGCCGTGCAGGATGAACTGCCGGTCGACAAGGCTGCCAGCGAACATCCCCTTCCTCCCAGCTGGGACAAGCTGCCGGCCGGCGAATTTGGTGAAAGAGTCGTTCGAGGCTATCAATATTTCGTCAATACCCAGTCTCTGGCCCCCCGGTTCGTGGGCAACGGCCTTAACTGCATCAACTGCCATATGGATGCCGGCAAAAAGGAAAACGCCGCACCACTCTGGGCTGCTTATATGAGTTATCCGGCCTTCCGCAAGAAAAACAACAAGATCAACGACTATCAGGAGCGGATCCAGGGCTGTTTCATGTATTCCATGAACGGTACCCCGCCCGAGCTGGGTGATCCGGCGCTAGTGGACTTATCTGCCTACGCCTATTGGCTAGCTCAGGGTACCCTGACCGGTGAAAACTTCGACCCAGCCGCTATGACGGTCCCCAGCGATGAAGATTTGCTCAAGGGCGGAAAGCGCGACGACTTCCCTTTCATGCAGGCCTACCTGGATGCGGGTGGCAGCAAAGAGCCCGAACTGCCCGGTCGCGGTTATCCCAAGATAGACGAGCCGGAGCTGGCCCCGGACATCGCCCGTGGCAAGGCGGTCTATGAACAGGAGTGCTCGGTGTGTCACGGCACCAACGGTGAAGGCCAACAGGTAAACAGTCATTATGTGTTTCCGCCGCTGTGGGGCCCACAGACCTACAACTGGGGTGCAGGCATGCAACGCGTTAACACCGCCGCCTATTTCATCAAGCGCAACATGCCGCTGGGTCAGCCCGGCAAGCTCACCGATCAGCAGGCCTGGGACGTGGCCATGTACTTGGACACTCGGGAACGCCCGCAGGACCCCCGTAATCACGGCGATCTGGAAAAGACCCGTGAGCAGTACCACGGTGGCAAGAGCTATTACGGCACCGAAGTCGAAGGCAAGGTACTGGGTACCGCAAGCTACCCCAACCATCCCAACAAGCCACAGTAAAACCCTGTTAACATACAAGCAATAAAAAGGCCGGATCTCCGGCCTTTTTATTGTCCGTTAACTGTTTTTAGTATTTATATTAAAACATAATGGGCATGCCAAAATTCAGCTGTACGTCCGGTGCATCTTCCGTTAAACCAGCCTGTAAACTCATATTTACTGATGTCTTGTCATTGATGGCCAAAGAAAAACCGGTGGTCAGACTGTCCAACTGCAATACCTCGCCCGATTTATTACCGTTTACCGATGATTCAAACACGGTTCTGTGGTTAAATCCAAGACTGAATGACAGACGGTTATTAACGGCAAATCCCATCCCCATACCCAAGAAGAAACTGTCACCCAGATCATACTTGTCATTACCGGCACTACCATTGCTAGAATCTATATCCACACCGGCATCCGCTTCCATATTCCAGGTGTAGCCACCAGTAGCAAACAGTACGGCCGGATCCAGCGGATAGATCATGGTCAAGCTGGGCTCAAGTGACCAGGCCCCCGAGCCGGTTGGTGGATCGGTGAAAATACCGTTGACGTCGAGAGTTTGATCAAATGGCGACTCACCGGTGTCAGATTTAACTCTTAAGCCACCTATCCAGAAAGGAATCGATTCCAGATTAAACTGGTACCGTACCGCTGCTTCGACATCGCCCAGGCCACCGCCGCTAGGGGTCAGGGTGGTTGTTTCATCTCCATTACTCCCCGAACCGGGTATTCGCTTGGTAATGGAGTCATGGCGATAAACCACAGGCACCCTTAGCTCCAGCTCAATGCGATTAGTCAAGCCATAACGCGCAGCCAAGGCCCAGGTAAAAGTAGTCAAATCAGCATCTTCCGCCTCTATAATCCCGACAAGCAGGGCTGGCACTTGGGTAAAACCAAGGATAGAAATACGATTAGAAGTATTTTGTGAGTAACTGAATGAGGGCTCTATTTCGAATCGACCTTTAGGCGTCATTAACCCCTGAGTCTCGAGAGCGCTGGCCACGGTATCAACAACCTGCCTCTCTTGTGCCTGTACTGTACCTACTACAGAGAGCAGCAAGCCGGCAGATATTATCCTTTTTTTCATATTTATCTCCTGATTCCATATCTTGCTATCAATCGATGCAACGAAGCCCTGGAAATGCAAAGCAACTCGGCAGCCCTCCCTGGACGGCCCGACACCAGATTAAGCACTCTCTTTATCGCAATCGCTTCCGCCTCCTCTCTTGCTTTTCTTAGGCTCAAGTTAGTGTATTCCTCTGGAGACAATTTTTCTTCCAACCCCATTAGCTCTGCATTTAAATAGTTTTCTTCACAAGAAGACACACCGATAACGACTCTTTCAATAAGCTCAGTTACATTACCAGGCCAGTCATATTTTACTATGGCTTGTTCTGCATCACTGGAAAAACCCAATAGCCTTTTCTCTTGTTCTCGACTTAACTTATAAAGATAGTATTTTGCTAGAACAAGTTTATCCTGGCCTCTGTCTCTTAACGGCGGTATGTCTATCCAGTTCTTTTTCAGCAACATCAGGAAGTCCGGGGAAAACACACCAGCTTCATCTATTTCATCAAAGCGCAAGCCGCAGCAGAAAATAAACTCACAAACATTCAACCTGGTTTTATTTTTTGAAAAAAAACTACAGATATGGTGTTGAATGTATTGTGGTAAACATTCAACACTGTTAATACAAAAGCAAATGGAGCCATTAGGGTCATTTTGCAAGTCAAGGTTTAATATAGATAGATAATCATCAGGCTCATGACTATTTACGCTAAAATCTAAAAATCGATATCCTTTCAAATTAGCCCATGTTTTAGCAAGTAAACGCTTACCCGTTCCTTCTTCGCCAGAGAGAGTGACGCCTCCCCCCGAGTAACGATGAAGATATCGCAAGGATTTTTTAAAGTTATCATGCCTTCCTATTACCTCCCCTCGCTGAAATGACAGACTCAAGTTGTTTTTAAGATTTGTCATACCATAAGCTCGGCCTATAGTAACAAATAATTTATCTTCTGATATTGGGGTAGTGTGATAGTCATAACAGTGAGTAGTCACAAAAACCTGCCACTCTTTTCTAAAAATCTGACATTTTGACAGCACAGCAATCCACGACACCCCCTTGTAGCTATCGAGCCAACGTTCTAATTTGGTATCGGGTTGTTCTGCTCCGCTACAGTCGATGATGCCAATTGATGCTTCAGAATTATCCAGGTACAACCCTGCAGCTTCCAGACTCTTATACCTCACCAAGGTCCAGTTGGAATGCTGGCTGCCCAA
This sequence comes from Oceanisphaera submarina, assembly GCF_046521305.1. Classification (NCBI taxonomy): domain Bacteria; kingdom Pseudomonadati; phylum Pseudomonadota; class Gammaproteobacteria; order Aeromonadales; family Aeromonadaceae; genus Oceanisphaera; species Oceanisphaera submarina. The sequence goes on from NZ_JBKGFN010000012.1 coordinate 87,345, forward strand.
CACTCGCAAACCAGAAGAGTACTGAAGAACCAGAATCTCCCTTTCTAAGGCCATCTTGCACCGCCACCTTCACCATCCAATGATGTCTATCACTATAGAACAGAACTGGGCAATCACGGGAAAACGAAAAAAAATAACCACAACCAATTGAAAAGAAACAAAAAAAATCAACAAGAGCACAAAGATGAAAGGTAACCACTCACGAAGACCCCGACAGGATCTGCAACCATCTTGTCGGGGTTATATATTAAATTTCAATTTCAATATCCTGCCTGTCTCATTGCATTTCTGACCCTGCTCGATACTCTCTGACTCTCTCTGTAAGCATTAATATTGATAGGGGTAACAACATCAATATTCAAGGTAACATCAGTTCTGATACCATTACCCGAATTCTCAACAATGTAACCTAATTGACCCTTCCCGATTAGAGGCGTGATTTTCAAGCCTTCAGCACCAGAGATATTGTTTATTACCTGGGGGTGCGGGCTATGTCTGTCCATGTTGAACATATTACTGAAAAATACGTTCTTACCATTAACCATTGCCTCCATTTTCAACCCTATTGAGTAGTTTGCGCCACTCCAAGAGAAGCCGCCTCGCTGCTGTTCCAATATGCTTTCCGACAAGACTGGCGCATTGTCAAGAGAAACGTCATAACTTTTCGAAAAGGCTATAGCAGGAATAAAAAAAACTATTACCATCAGCCATTTCATCATTATCACCTCACTAAACATTAACATTCAATAATCATATTCCGATGGTAACATCAAGTCTGTCAGATGAGGAAGCCGCTGCATAAGGGCCATTCTCGACGGCGCACTAGGCGCAGAGTGATCCCAATCTTCTTTTTGATTAAAACTTGATTTTGCAAACTCGGTATTATCTCTGATAAAGAGAAATATACCATTACTGCTTTTATCAAATTCATCACCATCCATTATATGCAACCCTATTGAAGGATCACCTATAAGTACCGTATCATCCATTACGCCTTTAACTACCACGAAATGGTTATACCCATTGTAGTTAACCAAGGCTATTGATGGTATGCCCAGTTTGGTTACATCGTCCCTTGTCAACTGATAGCCGTCCGCTTTAAGCCCTCTTCTGGCTAAAAAATTCTTCATATCCAGCATGGAAAAGCCTTTTTCTTCTATTTTTTTCTTGTCTCCAAATTTGAACATCTCCTCAAAAATCGTTGCTTCGGTGAATGGCATGCCGTAATGATGCGTAAGTAAAGAAGCCAAAGCCGCAGAACCACAACTAAAGTCATACTGTTGCTTAACAACTTCACCAAATTTTATTTCACCAAAGCTCTTGACCGGCACTCTCAAGTGCCCCCCACCAGCTCCTGGCAAGTTCAATGCAAAACTCACCACTGGAAATAATACCAACAGTAACAATAATTTTTTCATGTTATCTGGCCGACACTATGTTAACAGATGTACTCATATTGGTAATGTTGTTATTACCAGACGACAGGTTAACCATAACAATACCATTGGTTCCAGCCAAGGCGCCAGGCGATATATTATTAGCTCCGGTCAATACAATGGCGCCAGACATGTCATTTCCCACTATGGCCCCTCCTTGTCCTGTTATATTATCCTGATCAATTAAATTGGCCATGCCTCTGCTTCCATCCAGAAGACTATTATCAGCAATAGGTAGCATATCCAAGTCTTGAGCGGCAAAGACAGAAAAATTCAAAAAAGCCGACAACAATATTAATCTTTTCATACCTCCCTCCTTAAAATAAGCCGGCCCTAGGGCCGGCATAAAGATTAGAATTGTACGCTGGCATTCACGTTTACACTTTGCTGACCCATGGCGCTTTGTCCAGAAATCGCCTGTTGAGTATTAATACCGTGAGTTGCACCTGTGTTACCTACGGTATTGTTGCCGGAGCGAATCATAGATACCGACCAGACATTAGTTGCAGCATCGGCTCGAGTTTTTTGATCCAGATCCTGATCAGACATCTGTTTTGCAAGACCTGCACCGGCACCCACGCCAGCACCAAGGCCTGTACCAGCACCAAGGCCTACGCCATCGGCGTCATTGAAACCAAAGCCCAAACCCAGAAGACCCAAACCCAAGGCATTACCACCGTCACCACCTTCGCCGTGACCCAGGCCAACACCTACTCCCAAGCCAAGACCAAGGCCAAGGCCGGTACCAAGGTTGGCACTTCTCTGGTCGGCATCAGCATAGTTGCCGCTCACAGCAACCGAGCCGGCATGTACATCCGACTTGGATTTGGTATCTCCGGTATAGCCCTTTTGGATAGTAAAGTTAGACTGCTTGTTAATGGCAGTCGTTTTCTTAACGCTGATGAATTTATAATCAAGATCTATGTCTGTCTTATTAACGTCAACGTCGATTTTTGTTTTCTTGACATAGGTCTTGTCAACATCAACGACCACACTTTTGTCGTTAGCCTGATTACCGTCATAATTGGTGTTATGACTACCATCATCATTATATTCAGTGCCGCCACCGCCCCAGCCATTTGCTGCTGCACCAAAGGAAGCACCTACGGACAAGGCAACCAGAACTGCTAAAGTTTTCTTTTGCATAGACATAAAAATTCCCTCTTCTCTTAATTAAATAAGTGTCTAGTTATTTCTCCGCCCATATATCTTGACGGAGATTAGGGTTTCATTTGTTGTTTAACCCTGACTTAAAGGTTAGTGGAGGAGGGAAAATGGGGTGTAGCAAGGGTGATTAAGGGCCGACAAGTTTGATATATAAAAAACAATAAAAATGGAAATAAGAAATACAGTGTCTCATCTTTAAGACATCAGGCTCTAGTCCAGCCTTAATCACTCCTGGTTCTGTAAAGAACAGCATAACAATCATCACGGCAAGTATTTGATAAGAATCAATTTTATAGTGTTCACTAGCACATCACACATCAAAAAAGAATCAATTATCCCCCTTTTCCGATTGGAGGGAACCTTCAGATCTGTAACGACGAGGTGGGTATACATAACCAAATTCTTAAGCAGACGTTGTGAATGAATAAGCCCCGGAAAGCCTGTTCCCGCAGGGCTTTCCGGTTTTAACTGACTTGCTGGCAAACAGGCATACCGGATCCGGTGGCTTTGTTCATCACCTTAACCCCGGCCAGAATTTCATCGGCTTGGCTGTGGTAGTTACGCAAGCTCAACGGGAGGCTCATCAACGGCTTGTGTCGGGACATCTCCGTTTTCGCCAGCGACCACTGACTAGTAGCCAGACGTGGTTTTCCAGTCGACCAGATGACCTGATTTCAGAGCGACAACGGCTTCGTTCCTCGAGCAGGGTGAGAGCACGTGTGTTCATTTTTCACCCATTGAGCCAAAACCTGCGATAAGCACTTGCTCCAGATAGGTGCTGCTCATACTCGCTATCTTCTGTTTTCGCCGGATACTGGCCTTTTTCGTGGTTTCGGCTCGAAACATATTCAGCACCAAATGCCGCATGCAAGCCAGGGTTTAAGCCGCCTCACCCCGATAAATAGGGCAATTATCTTCGTTTATCGATACGTCCTGCATCCATCGATACGCCAGTGTCCCCGCACAGCGGCAGCGAAGCGAGCCTTGTCCAGCCTGCCGAACAGATGTAGTAGCGATACTCGAGGGACTGTTTTCCTGATTTTTCCAGCCGATAGCCGATGGCTACGCCCAGTATTTTCAAGCCCGTCCACTCCGGGAAGTCGCTGGCCACGTTATCAGCAGGCAGCACATGATATTCTCTGACTTCAATGCGCCCATGGCCTTTTCCACCGTCACATTGTCCGGGTCGGTTGCTGTCGAATGAAGTGGCTTGATCGCACGCTGAACTGCGCAATGCAGCAGCTCCTGATTACCTTTAACCGCCAACAGCTAGTCTCCACCTTGCTTGACGATGGTGCTGGCGATATCGGTCTGACAGCCCATGGCATCGATGGAGACCAGACATCCTTTGATATCCAGTAGCTTGAGTAACGCCGGAATGGCGGTAATTTCGTTCGACTTGGCATCGGCTTCAACTGGCCCATGGCCGCCTCGCTGGTGCAGGCAAAGGCGCGGACCATATGGATGGCAGACAGTCTGTCATCTCGATGGTAAGAGATCCCCATCAATGGCAATCAGCTCACCGCTGGTACAAAAGGATCTTCGGGATTATTTGAGGAATGAAAACGGGGGATTTCTAGGCTGTCAAGCTATGAAATTCAACGGTGCGATTAAAAGAAGTCCAAGTAAGCTCGCCTGAATGACACATAAAAAATCCAATAATCTGTGATCATCGGATTTTGTCAGTTGTGCAGGAGCAACCAATGGATCCTTAAGTGAATGGTATTACCCATTTGCCCTTTTTATTTCATGTCACTTCACCCCACCCTACGGATGCTTTCCTGCTCAACGTCACCGGTAGCCGATCGCCCCAGCGATCGCATGTCGTATCCGGTAGGGGACTGATGCGCCCGCAGGCCGAACTCCTGCAGCACCGCAAACACATGATCGAATATATCTCCCTGAATACCTTCGTATTCCACCCAGCTGGTGGTGTTGGTAAAGGCATAAATCTCCATCGGTATGCCGTTGGGGGTGGGGTCGAGCTGGCGTACCATCAGCGTCATCTGTTGGTGGATGCGCGGATGACTCTTCAAAAAAGCGTCGAGGTAGACACGAAAGGTACCGAGGTTGGTCAGCCGCCGGCCGTTGACCGGTGACGATAGATCCAGCTGCTGCTCGCTGTTATAGCGACTGACTTCCTGCACCTTCTGCTCCAGATACGGCGCCAGCAGCCTAGCTCGCTGCAGGCGAGCCACATCCTCTTCATTCAGAAAGCGCACGCTGCTGCTGTCGATCAGCAGGCTGCGCTTGATGCGACGCCCGCCCGACTCGCTCATGCCACGCCAGTTCTTGAAAGAATCGGAAATCAGCGCATAGGTGGGAATCGTGGTAGTGGTATTATCCCAGTTTTGCACCTTGACCGTGGTCAGGCCTATGTCGATCACGGCACCATCGGCACCGTATTTGGGCATTTCCAGCCAGTCCCCTACCGACAGCATGTCGTTGGCCGAGAGCTGGATACCGGCCACCAGGCCGAGAATGGGATCCTTGAATACCAGCATCAACACCGCCGTCATGGCGCCCAGGCCGCTGAGCAGGATGAGGGGCGACTTGCCTATCAGGGTCGAGATGATCAGCAGGCCGATAAATATGCTGGCGATCAGCTTGAGGCTCTGAAAGATGCCTCGCAGCGGAAAGGTGCGCATGGCCGGCTGCTGCCGAAAGATATCCAGCAGGGCATCGAGCAGCGCAAACAGCGACAACAGGCCATAGAGCAGGATCCACAGGTGCGCCGCCGTCTGGATAACGGGCAACGACAGGCCATCGCCGTCGAGCCAGAGCCCGGCTTGCGTGTAGATGATGATCCCCTGCAGGGTCAGCGCCAGCCGGTTGAACAGCTTACGCTCGAAAAACGCCTGTCGCCACAGCTGCCGAGAGCCTCTGGCACGCCCCTCCACCCATTTGAGCACCACTCGATGCAGGACGAAGTGGATCGCCGCCGAGATGATAATGATGAGCAGCAAGACGGCGGCGGTATAGGCCAGGGCCGAGAATTGAGGAACATGCGTGTCCAGCCAGGGCATGATCAGCCCCTTCAGGTCTTTTACCTCGTCCATCATGGTTTTCCGTTTAGTAACAGTCAGGCCGATATGCTAAAGGCTATTAGCATCACTATCAAACTTCGCCTTTGGGGCCGTAAAGATAGGAGCCTCCGGCTTTCAAGGCGCGCAGATACGCAGGCCGGGCCTGCAGATCAGAAACATAGGCCCGGAGTCGGGGGTAGCTGTCGGCGAGCTCACTCCTGTGCATGGCGGCCTCCAGCGGAAAGCTCATCTGGATGTCGGCCGCGCCGAAACGATTGCCGGCAAACCAATCATGACAGGACAGATGGTCGGCTACAAAATTCAAATGGGTCTTCATTTGATTGTACAGAAAGGCCTTGTCTACCCCCGCCACTATTCTATTTACGATGGGCCGGACAAAAAACGGCACCGACGCCTGCTGTACCTTGTCGAACACATGGCGCATCAGCAGCGGCGGCATCAAGGATCCTTCCGCATAGTGCAGCCAGTACACATAATCCCACCAGTCGGGGGTATTATGTATCGGCAACAGGGTCTGCCGGCCATAGGTCTGCGCCAGATAGTCGATAATGGCACCGGACTCGGCCAGGGTAATGCCGCCGTCGATCAGCACCGGCGCCTTGCCCAGCGGGTGCACTCGCCGCAGGCTCTCGGGTGCCAGCTGGGTGCCTGTATCGCGCCGGTAGTGCTTGATCTCGTAGTCCAGGCCCAGCTCTTCCAGCAGCCAGAGGATTCGCTGGGAGCGGGAATTGTTCAGATGATGCAGCTGTATCACGCCATGCCTCCTTTGAAAGCATTCATTATCCGGAGTCGGAAAACGAGAGTTCAAAACACCAACATAGCGGCTGTCATCCGCTTTATCTACGCCGCAGACAAGCTCCCTTCGCCCCAGTGCCGCTAGAGCCGGGGGATTAAGACTTATGTCGAATATAACAATTCGATAACAAGTCATATCATGGTCTCCGCAATGACACCATTGAGATGGTCATCATCAAGGAGAATCCCGTGTCACAACCCAACAACCCGAGCTATCGCGAGCAACGCAAACCCCGCCGCGACTTCGACAGCCGTGCCGCCTATCTGGAGCATGAGCTGTCGATCATGTCGCCCAAACGCTGGCGGCTGAACCTGCCGTTCAAGGATTACAGCTTCGAACTGGAAGATTTGGTACCCGCCCTTGCTGCCACCATAGGTAAAATCGTGATGGTGGCTGCCGTGGTCGCCGCCTTCGCCGGCCCATTGGGGCTGTCCGACGCCTTTGTGGTGGAAAACGTCCGCTTCGAGATGCTGATCGCCGCCGTGCTGTTCGTGATCCTGTTCTCGGGACTTATCAATCCCACCGCCAACCTGGCCGGTACTCACGGCCCCATGATCCCGCTTATCCCGCTGATCGTCGCCTCCGGCGGCCACCCGCTGGCACTGGGACTGCTGGTCGGACTGTTCGGCCTGATGCTCAGTGTCAGCAAGGGCGGCAGCAAGCTGATGGCGCTCACCAGCGACGGGGTGCGCGGTGGCCTGCTGATTTACCTGGGCGCCGTGGGCCTGTTCAGCCAGATCAAGGCTCTCACCGCCTGGGCCAATGGCCTGGACATGGGCTATGTGGCTTTTGCGGTAATCCTGAGCACCATCATCATGTATGCCCTGCTGGCCCGACTGGAAATGCGCTGGTTGTCCATTCCACTCGGCTCCGGCATCGCCTTCGTGATTGCCATTGCCCTGGGGGCACCGTTCGAATTTGTTACCGAACCGGGTATGCCGCACCTTTCTCCTTCCTACTGGTGGGGTGAAAACACCGGCTGGCAGATGGGCTGGCCCGAGTTGCATCATTTCGTCAGCGTGGCGCCTTTCGCCGTACTGGCGGTAGCCATGTGGTCCCCCGATTTCATGGGCCACCGGGTGTTCCAGGAACTGAACTATCCGAAAAAAGCCACCAAGGTGCTGATGAACGTGGACGACACCATGGGCATCGCCTCGGTCCGTCAGGCCGTAGGCAGCGTACTGGGCGGCGGTAACCTGGCGTCTTCCTGGGGTACCTACATGATCCCCGCCGCCATCGCCAAGCGCCCCATTCCCGCCGGCGCCATGCTGACCGGCATCATGTGCATCATAGCCGCACTCTGGGGTTACCCCATGGATCTGGCGGTGTGGGCGCCGGTGCTGCGGGTCGCGCTGATCGTGGGCGTCTTCATGCCGCTGCTGGAAGCGGGCATGCAGATGACCCGCAACACCACCAGCAGCCAGTCTGCCGGCATAGTGGTATTCGCCTCCGCCTTTGTTAACCCGGTATTCGGCTGGTCCATGACCATGCTGCTCGACAACCTGGGCCTGATTGGCGACAAGGAGCGCGGCAAGACACTGCGCCGAACCGACCGTTGGGTGATCCCCGGTGTCACCTTCGTCATCCTGCTGACCATCATGGCCGCCGTGGGCATGCTGCCGGGCATACCGGCGCTGATCACCGGCCACTAGAGCAACACGCGACCAAAAAGAGGCGGGCACCATCGCAGTGCTCCGCCTCTTTTTATTGCCGTGAGTTGACGCCGCACCACACCACGCGAACAGCGGGAAAGCGGCCGTCATTCCACTCCTACACCTCGATTTCCATCAGGTTGCAGCTCTTGGCATAACCCAGGGCGCGTTGCAGCGTCGGGAAGATAAAGGCGCTGGCGATACAGGCGCCCAGCTCGATGCGCTGGCCGTGATCCAGCTGGGCATGGATGCGCGCTTCCAGCAACGGATCCGCCAAGCGGTAGGAAGCCACACTGGTGGCGAAGTCGTGAATGTCCTTCAGCGGCTCCGCCAGTTTGCTGCCGCCATTGATGGTCGCCTGGATCAACGACGGCGCCACGCCGTTTTCCAGCGCCATGCGCACATTCAGCTGCAGGCAGCTGCCGCAGTCCGCCACCTGCATCGCCGCCAGCTTGGCGATCCAGAACTGTTCCACGCTCAGGGCTTCCCTGTGGCTGGTCAGGGGGATAAAGGCGGCGAGTTTGGCGTAGCCTTCCGGTGAGTGCTCCAGAAACTCGCGCAGGTAACCACAGTCATGCTGGTAGTGGGCTTCGAATCCGTCGATCTGTTCCAGGTATTCCGCTGAGGTCATGGCAAGGCTCCATTGCTTTCAAGTGGGTCACAGAATAAAAGTCATGCACCGTTATGCATGGCCGGGCCATCATCCATCAGGTTTGTGCGGTGAAAAAGTTAGGTTCTATCGTGGTTCGCGATAGATCCGGCGACATTGGCCGGAGTGTCGATCGGCTGGCTGTAGTAATTGCCGTACAACCGTTTGGCTTCTCGGGCGAACCACTGGGCCGCGGCGCCTTTTGGCGTCTTGTTGGACCACAACAGATCCACGCCCAGGCTCCAGGCACTGCGCGCATTGGTGACATTCAGCTCCACCAGCTTGCCGCTTTTCAGAAACAGACGCGCCTGTTCGTAGGGGGCGTTGACCCAGCCGACATTCTTGCCCGCCAGCTCCAGCGCCTGCAGCAGGGAATCGCAGATCCACACCTGGGACGACAGCTGCCAGCGCTGGTTGTCACTGGCCGAGGCCGTCATCAGCTGCCGATGTTTGGCCACCTCCGTCAGGGAGGTGGCGCGGGACTGGGCCAACGGATGTTCGGGCGCCGCCAGCATCAGCACCTGTTGCTGCCCCAAATTGGCGAAATCCACTTCGTCCGGATAGTCGGCCTGGCCCGCGACGAAACCAAAGTCCGCCTCACCCGCCGCCACCTTGCGGATCACCGCCTCGTTAACCCCGGTTTCCGACACCACCTGGGTGTAGGGGAAACGTTCGGCGAAGGCGGCCAGCGCCTCGTTCAGCCGATCCGGCATGATCAGCTCTTCGAACACTATGGTGAAGCTGGCTTCCTCGCCGCCCTGAAAGGCCTGCGCCGCCTGTTCGAAGCGTTTCATCTGCGCCAGGGTTTGCCGTGCCAGCGGCAGCAAGGACAGCGCGACTTCCGTCGGCGCCGGGTATTTGCCGACACGATCGAACAGGACCAGGTTTAAATCCAGCTCCAGGTTCTGTATCTGGGTGCTGATCACGGACTGCACCTTGCCCAGACTGCGGGCCGCAGCGGAAAAAGAGCCGCTTTCACAAGCGGCGACGAAGGCTCTTAGCTGATCGAGATTGGTGATGTTCATTGCAGGTCCCGTCACTGACTGTTTGAGATAACGCCTTGAATAAAGAACGAAGTACAAAAACAGGGACACAACCGTTTAAGCACGAGGTAAAAACCGGCTTATTGGCATCCCCTTTCTCCTCACCTCACTCTATTTAAACGCAAATTCCGGTGCCAGCCGGCTCAGGCCTAGGCCATGGCTCTTGCTCAGCTTGATCTGCACCGGCACCCGCTCTTTCAGCGCCTCGATATGACTGATCACCCCGATCATCTTGCCGCTGGCGTTCAGCGCGTCCAGCGCATCCAGCGCTACCTCGAGGGTCTCCGCATCCAGGGTGCCGAAGCCTTCGTCCAGAAACAGCGAGTCGATACGGGTCTTGCTGCTGACCAGATCCGACAGCGCCAGCGCCAGCGCCAGGCTGACCAGGAAGCTTTCGCCTCCGGACAGGGTCTGGGTATCGCGCGCCACGTCTGCCTGCCAGGTGTCGATCACCAATAGCTCCAGCTCGCCGCCGGTTTTACGCGCCAGCCGATAGCGGCCGTGCAACCGCACCAACCGCTGATTGGCTAGCTGCACCAGATGTTCCAGCGTCAGCCCCTGGGCGAAACGGCGATACTTGGCGCCGTCCGCCGACCCGATCAGATGGTTCAGCTGATCCCAGAGCTGCAGCTGTTGCCGCTGAGCCGTTATATCGGCAAACAGCGCCTGCTGGCGTTGGCGCCGCTCGGCGTCGGCTTCAAGGCTGACTCGCAGACCACCGATATGTTGCTGTATACGACTGAGCTCGGCTTGCAGCTGTGCCACCCGCTCGACCAACGGCATCTCTTCCTCTGCCGGATCAAATGCGCCCAGCTCGGCCTGCCGTTGTCGGGCCTGCTCCAGCAGGGTATTCGCTTTGTCCAGCGCCTGTTTCAGCCGCTGTTGCTGCTGTTCCAACTGATCTCGTTCCTCATCGCTCAGCACCGCAGTCAGAAAGGCGGCTTCATCGGAGAACGGGCTCTGCTCCAGCGCCTGCTGCCAGCGCTGGCGCAGCTCCGCCAGCTCCCGCTCCAACTCGTTCAGCTGACGGCCTTGCAGGCGAATGCCGGCATCGAGCTCTTGAAGCTGCTGCTCCAGCGGGTGCAGCTCCTCTTGCACCTGCACCAGCGCCTCGCCCGGGTTGAGTTGCTCCTTTATCTTCGCCCCGTCGGCCTGCGCCAGTTGCTGCCAGCGCGATTGCCACCGGGCTGCCTCGGCCTCGACCTGCTGGTGTTGCAGCCGTTGCTGTTCGGCCAGCCGTTCCAGTTGGCGTTGCTGTTGTTGCCGCCACAGCTGCCAGTCTTGCTCACGGCTATCAAGCCAAGTCTGCCAATCGGAGGGCGCCGGCCAGTTCAGCTCCGCCAACGACGCCACCAGCACCGCCTGCTGCTGTTGTTGCATCTGTTGTTGCTGCTGAATACGTAACTGCTGTTGCTCGGCTTGCCGGGTTAACGACTGTAGCTGCTGTACCAACAGGTGTCGCTGATGCTGTAATGCGCCTTGCTGATTCTCCGCCGCCTGTTGCCGCTGCCGAGCCAGGTTGAGCCGCTCCTGTTGTTGCTCCACCTGTTCCTGTCGTTGTTCCAGATCCTGCAGCCATTGCTGACGGTGGCCAATCTCCTGCTGCTGAGCGTCGGCTTCGAGTTCGGCCATGCCAAGCGTCAACAGACAGCCTTCCAACTCCCCGGCCAGCGTCGCGGCGGCTTCATCCAGCTGCCGGCCTTGCTGAAGGTCCTGCTCTTGCTGAGCCTGTAGCCTGGCCAGCTGGCGGTTGAGTTCCTGCCCTCGTTGTTCCAGCAGCTCTCGCTGCTGCTTCTTCTCGGCCAGGCTCAGTGCGGTACTATCGTCCAGCGCCTGATAAGCCTGAATGGCCGGATGCGATTCGCTGCCGCACAGGGGGCAGGCTTCGCCCGGCTGCAACCGCTCGCGATGCTGCTCCAGAGCTCGAATGCGCTGCTCCTGCGCCAGCAGTGTTTCCTTGTCGCGGATCTGCTCCTGCAATCCCTTGTAGTCCTGGCGAGACTTATTCCGCTGCTGTTCGAGCGTGGCCAGTTGTGACGTGCATTCATCCTGGCGCCGACGCAGCGCCTCTTGCTGTTGCTGCTGCCGGGCTTGCTGCTCCCAGGCGCGCAATACATTGGCCCATAGCGGCTGCTGGTTCCGCAGGGCCTGTACCTGATGTCGCAGATCCTGGTGGGTTTGACCAGCCAGGAGCCGGGTTAATGCCTGCTGCTGCTGTTGCCCCTCCGCCGCGGCCTGCTCGACCCCGGCCGCGGCGGCAGCGCATTGCTGTTGTAGCTGACCCTGTTGCTGCTCCAGCTCGTGCTGTTGCTGCAACCCTTGCTGCCGCTCCCGAGCCAGCTCTTGCAGCTCACCCTGCAGATTTTCCAGCTGACGCACCTGTGCACGCCAACCCGCCAGGTATTCCCCCAGCCGCTCCCCCACCGGGTTGGCAGCCATGGCCTGCGCCAGTTGTTCCAGCTCGCGGGCCAGCTGTTGCTGCTGTTGTTCCAACTGTCGTGCCTGTTGCCCGCTGAGCTGTGAGCCCTGCCAGCACAGGGTATTTCGCCGCTCGGTCAGCAGCTGCAGCTCATCCTGCTGGTCTGCCAGCTGGCGGCTTTGTTGCTGCTGCCGGGTCTGGCTGTGCTGAAGTTGCTGCCACATGGGCTGCAATCGTCCGGCCGGTATCGCCGCCGCCAGCCGGGTCAATTGTGGTTCGGCCTGTTGCCATTGTTGTAGCGCTTGTTGCTGCGCCTGCCCGGCCTCGGCCAGCCGTTGTTCGGCTTGCCTACGCTCTCGCCAGCGCTGCAAGGCCGTTTGCGCCTGTTGCAGTTCGGTGTCTCGCGACAGCCATTCGGCCTCGGCGGTATCAATATCGCTCTGGTACTGCCGACGCTGTTCGTCACCGAGCAGCTCCATGCCCTGAGCTCGGGCTTCAAGCTGCCCCAGGGCGCCCTTCTGCTCCCGGGTCTGTTCGAACACCCTCTTCGAGATCTGGGCGTAGATATCGGTGCCGGTCAGCTCTTCCAGCAGTTCGGCCCGCTCGTTGGCGTCCGCGTGTAAAAAGGCGGCAAAGCCGCCCTGGGCCAGCAGCATGGATTTGGTAAAGCGGCCGAAATCCAGGCCACTGAGTTGCTCGGTCAGATTCAGCTTGTCGTTGATCTTGGTGGTGACAATGGTGCCATCGAGGCGGGCCAGTTCCACCTTGGGGGCCTGCAGCTTTCCGTCGACCTTGTCCCGGGATCTGCGCTGACTCCAGAAAGCTCGATAGCCTTCTCCCTTGATCTCGAACTCCACCTCCGCCAGGCAGTCGGCAGTGTGGCGGGTCATCAGCTCGTTGCCGCTGGCGGAGATATTCTTCATGCGTGGCGTCTGGTGATAGAGCGCCAGACAGATGGCATCGAGCAGCGTGGTCTTGCCGGCGCCGGTGGGGCCCGTGATGGCAAAAAGACCGCTGTCCCGAAACGGCGACCGGGTGAAGTCGATTTTCCACTCCCCCTTCAGGGAGTTCAGGTTTTTCAGACGCAGGCTGAGGATCTTCATGCTTCTTCCTCCATCTGCACCAGCAATTGATGATACAGCTCGCTCAGCGCCTGTTGCCGTTCGGCTTCCAGCGGCTCCGGTGCCAGCCGTCGTTCGAATACCTCCACCGGTGTCAGCTCACTCAGGGTGATACCCTGCTCTGCGGTCAGGCCCTCACCGCTTTGGCCTCGTTGCCGACGCACCACTAATATTTCCAGCGGCAAGCCCTCGGCCAGTTGCTCCACCCTGGGTTGCAAATCGCTCAGGTAATCATCTTCGCTCACCGTCACTTCCAGCCAGACGGGTGCCTCATGGCCGGCGGCGGCCGCCTTCATCTCTGCCGACAATTGCTCCAGATTGCCGCGAACCCTGGCCAGAGGTTGAAAGGTCGGCACCGGCAGCGGCGTCACCCTTTGCAGCCCCTCGCCGTTCACCTCGACCAGCAACACTTCTTTCTGTTGCCCCACTTCGTCGAAGCTCAGCGCGATGGGCGAACCGCTGTAACGAATGTGTTCATGGCCGCCCACCTTCTGCGGTCTATGAATATGTCCCAGGGCAATATAATCGGCCGGCGGAAAGGCGCTAGCGGGAAAGGCGTCCAGGGTACCGATGTAGATCTCCCGTACCGAGTCGCTGCTGCTGGCACCCACCGTGGTCAGGTGGCCGGTGGCGACGATGGGCAGCGGCAACGCCAGTTGCCGCCGCAGCCGTTCTGCCCGCTCGAACAACCGCCGGTAATGGTCGGCGATGGCCTGTTGCAGGGCCTGCTGCTTGTCGGCGGCGCTTTGCCCGGCTTCGCTGGCCATGACCTCCCGCGCCCGGATGAAGGGCACGGCACACAATACCGCCCCCGGCCGGCCGTCACGGTCCGGCAGCACCAGTACCTGATGATCCGCATCGTCCAGCATGCCCGGTATCACCTGTACATTCAGGCATCCCAGCAGGCTGCGCGACTCGTTCAGCATGGCGACCGAGTCGTGGTTACCGCCCAGAATCACCAGCTGGGCGCCGGTTTGCTGCAGTGCGACGATAAAGCCGTTATACAGCTCACGGGCATAGCTGGGCGGCGTACCGGTATCGAATATGTCTCCCGCCACCAGCACCGCCGTCACCTCCTGCTCCTTTACCAGCTCGACCAGCCAGCGCAAAAAAGCCTGGTGTTCATCGAAGCGGGTTTTACCCATGAAATGCTGGCCCAGATGCCAGTCGGAGGTGTGCAGTATGCGCATGGTGACTCTTGTTGGTAACGGCGATGACCGCTATTAAACCCGCTAAGCCGATGGCTGGCAAATCTCCCTTGGCGGCGAGGTAAAACTTGCTAGACTGGCCCTTTCCCGCTGATTTGTACTGATACATGTCCTTTTCATACGATTATCTCGCCCTGGCGGCGGCGGCCTGCTGGGCCGTGGCCAGCCTGCTGTCGGCCAATGCGGCCCGCCACCTGGGTGCCTTTGCCTTTTCCCGCTGGCGCATGTTCTGTGTCAGCCTGATGTTGTGGTCGGTCGCCTTGCTGACCGGCGGCTGGAGCAGCCTGAGCGGTCACGGCCTGAGTATCATGGCCATTTCCGGTCTGATCGGAATTTTTATCGGCGACACAGCGCTGTTTGCCGCCATGAACCGACTCGGCCCTCGCCGGGCAGGGGTCTTGTTTGCCACCCATGCGCTGTTTTCCGCCCTGCTGGCCTACCTGGTGTTCGGTGAGATGATCGCAGGCTGGACTCTGGTCGGTTGCTTTCTGCTGGTGGGGGGCGTGATGACCGCCATTTTCATGGGTAGGCGCAGCAATGAAACCCACGCCTGGGAGCAGGATAACGGCAGCCCCTGGCCGGGCATCGCCCTGGGACTGATATCGGCCTTGTGTCAGTCGGTGGCGACCCTGATGGTAAAACCGGTGATGATGAACGAGATAGACCCGATAGATCCGGTATCGGCCTCGGCGGTGCGCATGAGTGCCGCCTTTCTGGCTCACCTGGCGCTGCTGTGGTGTGGCCTCTCGATAGCCAGACCCTTGCGCCGCATTAACGGGGCCATCTTCGGCATGGTGGCACTGAATGCCTTTCTGGCGATGGGAGTCGGTATGACACTGATACTGCTGGCCCTGCGCCATGGTGAGGTGGGCATGGTGGCCATGCTCAGTTCGGTAAGCCCTGTGCTGGTGCTGCCGTTACTATGGCTGATCATGAAGCGCCGCCCGGCCAATGGAGCCTGGCTGGGGGCGCTGGCAACCGTGATAGGTACTCTGTTGATAGTGGGGCGCCATTAAACATGAAGACGCCATGTTTCAGGGCACCATGTTTTAGAGCGGCAAGCCTTCCTTGTCGAGCACCCGGCGCACCGCCGGATCGTCTTTCATATCCTGAAAGTGACGGGCCACATGAGGATAGGCAGCCAGTCCATCGGGTAGCACTCGTGTGGCCCAGAAGGTAAACACGAAGGCACAGGCATCCACTATGCTGAGATGCTCATCCATATACCAGGTATGACTGGCCAGATGATGATCCATCCGCTGCAGCAGGGGCGCAGCCTGTGCCGGCACCGCCGCCTTGACGGCATCCAGCGCCGCCATACTGGTATCCGTGGTGTATTTCCGGGCAGTAAAGTGCGGAGACAGGGCCCGATAAACATCGGTGTTGAAGAAACTCAGCCAGTAATCACACTGATATTGCAACACGGGATCGGTACCCGGCCCCAGATGCTCGCCCTGTGGCAAACGCGATAAATAACGCAAGATGGCACTGTTCTGGTACAGGGCCCCCATGTCTTCGGTAAATAACACCGGCACCGCGGCCAGATAGTTAATCTTGAGAAACTCGGGATCCCGGGTATCCGCCAACGCCAGTTCATAGGGGATGTCCAACCAGGACAACACGATATGAGGAGCGAGTGAACAAGCGCCAGGCCTGTAATATAACTTCATTCAATAACCTCCTTGGTGGCCCTCAGGCCGCTCGGTCAATCTGCATTTTTGGTCTCTAGCCGGCCCGAGCCTCCGGCTTGCACCTCGATTAAGTATCAGCAGGAAAACGACAATTCGCGATATTCCTGCCCATACTTTGCCACCCGGATAGTCATAAAGTTGAAGCAGGCCTCAGTCTTCCACCTTCAGCAGCATTTTTTTTAACAAAACGGCAAGCTGTTGCTGTTCATCACTCGACAGGGTGCCAGCCAGCTCGGCCTCGGCAGCCAGGTGATGCCCGACCGCTTCTTCCACCACCTTGAAGCCCTGTTCGGTCAAGGTCACTATCACACCGCGCCTATCGTGATCCGCCTGGGCCCGGCTGACCAGGCCACGGCTTTCCAGCCGGTTGATACGGTTAGTCAGGGCGCCGGAAGAGATCAGCACCATGGACTGCAGCTGGTTGGGAGACAGCTGAAAAGAAGGCGGATGCCGACGCAATGCCGCCAACACGTCAAACTCTCCCACATTCAGCTCGTAATGAGCCAAATCCTGCAACACCCGGCGGGTAATGAAATATTCGAGCCGCACGATGCGGCCGATGATCCTGGTACTGTCAAAGTCCAGATCGGGGCGAACACGGCGCCAAAGGGTCACGATGCGGTCAATTTGATCCATCACCTGATCGCCGGTGCCGGCAGAGGTATTCTGCATGTGGTTATCATTCATTGTTATAGGGTGCTCCGTTATGCTGGCAGCCATTTTCATATCAAGAGATATTGATAATAACATAAAGAATTCCGTCGCCGCGCGGCTGTCATGCATCCCGGGCCGTCGCAAATACGGTTTTTGCAGGCTGCCTCGGTTTTAACCCGACCGTTTAATGGCCGCCGCACTTGGGGTATACTCCGTGGGTTTAACGAAATTCAATGGAAATAAATAAGCCAACTGGGAGAATAAAAAGGTGAGCCTGTTAAGAAACCTGTTGCTTGCCGGCGTTGCCGCTGCCTCTTTGAGTGGTATGGCCTACGCCGCCAATGATATGTCGCCAGAAGCCGTTGCCGAACGCACCAAGCCGGTAGGCAGTGTCTACACCGCCGCCGATCTGGAAGGCATTGTCGATACCGCCGCCGCCGGAAGCAGCAGCGAACCCGCCGAGCCGCGTAGCGGTGACGCTGTGTTCACCGCCGCCTGTTCCGCCTGCCACGCCACCGGCGCTGCCGGCGCGCCCATCAAGGGTGATGCCGCCGCCTGGGGACCCCGTGTCGCCAAGGGCCGCGATACCCTGCTGGACCACGCGCTGAATGGCTTCAATGCCATGCCGCCTCGCGGTGCCTGTGGCAACTGCTCGGATGAAGAAATTGCCAACGCCGTTGATTACATGATAGACGCCATCTGAGTAAAACGACGCCTTGAAGGCATCATTGATAAAAAAGCCGCAGAAGTGCGGCTTTTTTGTTGGCTGCAATAAAAAGCAGTAGCAGGGCCGTCTTCGCCGACACGCTTCGAGCCCATCCCTGGGACGCGCGGCAAATGCCTTCCCTGGCATTTGATGGTCGGCTACGGCAATCCCTGCTACTGCTTTGTGCAGCCAGCACACCACCGCATCCCCAACGGCGATTAGTTGAGTTACAGCTGACAGCTTACCGCATTATTTTTTGTCGAACATGGCCCGCAGGTTGGCGATGCTGGCCTGGCCCTTTTCCATTCTTTCGCCTTCGCTCGGCGGCTTGCGGTTGTGCTCCCAGTCCAGATCCTGCTGCGGCAGTTCCAGCAGGAAGCGGCTGGGCTCGGGCCGTATCTGCTCGCCAAACTGGCGTCGTTCCCGACACAGGGTAAAGGTCAGCGCCTGCTGGGCCCGGGTGATGCCCACATAGGCCAGCCGACGCTCTTCCTCTATGTTGTCTTCATCGATGCTGCTCTGATGCGGCAGCAAGCCTTCTTCCATGCCCACCATGAACACATAGGGATATTCCAGCCCCTTGGAGGAATGCAGCGTCATCAGCTGTACCTGCTCGCCATCGTCTTCGTCCTCGCCCCGCTCCATCATGTCGCGCAGGATCAGCCGGGTGACCACCTGCGGCAGTGTCATGGCATCGTCCAGATCCGAACCTTCCAGCATCTGGCTGACCCACTTGAACAAGGTAGAAACATTCTGCATGCGCATTTCGGCAGCCCGCGGGCTGGGCGAGCTCTCGTACAGCCACTCTTCGTAGTTGATGTCCTTGATCATGTCGCGCACCGCTTCCACCGCGTTGCCTCGCGCGGCCTCGTCGCCCCGGCGCACCAGCCAGTCGCTGAAGGCGCGCACCGACACCAGACCACGGCCGGTCAGCGTCTGCTCCAGACCCAGTTCAGCGCTGGCGGCAAACAGGCTCTTGCCTCTGTTGTTGGCGTAGGTGCCCAGCTTTTCCAGGCTGGTGGGACCGATTTCCCGCCGTGGGGTATTCACCACCCGCAAGAAGGCATTATCGTCATCCGGATTCACCAGCAGCCGCAGGTAGGCCATGATGTCCTTGATTTCGGCACGGGAGAAAAACGAGGTGCCGCCGCTGATCTTGTAGGGAATGCGGTTGGTCATCAGCGTTTTTTCCAGCGTGCGCGACTGGTGATTGCCTCGATAAAGAATGGCGTAATCACCAAACTTGCTGCCGTTCATGAACTTGTGGCCCATGATCTCGGCCACCACCCGCTCGGCCTCATGCTCCTCATTCTTGGCGAACAGCACCCGCACCGGCGCCTCATAGCCCATCTCCGAGAACAGCTGCTTCTCGAACACATGGGGGTTATTGGCAATCAGAATATTGGCGCACTGCAGTATCTGGCCCCGGGAACGATAATTCTGCTCCAGCTTGACCACCTTGAGGCTCGGGTAGTCCTCCTTCAGCAGTACCAGGTTCTGCGGCCGGGCGCCCCGCCAGGAATAAATGGACTGATCGTCGTCGCCCACCACGGTAAAGCGAGCCCGCTCGCCGGCAATCAGCTTGACCAGTTCGTACTGGCTGGTGTTGGTATCCTGATATTCGTCCACCAGCAGATAGCGGATCTTGTTCTGCCAAAACGCCCGTACTTCGCCGCTGGTCTTGAGCAGCAGAGTCGGCATCAGGATCAGATCGTCAAAATCCAGTGCATTGTAAGCCTTCATCTGCCGCTGATAACGCTCGTAGCATTGGGCAAACAGTACCAGCTCCGGATCGTTGGCCAGACGCGCCGCCCGTGGTGGCAGCACCAGATCGTTCTTCCAGTTGGAGATAGTACTGATCAAACGGGCGATTTTTTCCTTGTCGCCCTCCAATTCCTGCTCGGTCAGATCCCTGATCAGCGCCAACTGATCCTGATCGTCAAACAACGAAAAGCCGGCCTTCAGGCCCAGCGTTTTATGCTCGCGGCGAATGATGTCCAGCCCCAGGGTGTGAAAGGTCGACACCATCAGGCCACGGGCTTCGCTCTTGCCCAGGGTCTGACTTACCCGCTCCTTCATTTCACGCGCCGCCTTGTTAGTAAAGGTGACCGCGGCGATGTTGCGCGCCTTGTAGTCACACTGGCGCACCAGATAGGCGATTTTGTTGGTGATGACCCGGGTCTTGCCACTGCCGGCGCCCGCCAGCACCAGGCAGGGTCCGGCTATGTAGCGCACGGCGTCGTCTTGGGCTGGATTGAGTTTCATGGCATTTCCGACAGCTGAACAGGGCCGCTTATTCTACCGGCTGCGCTCCAAGGGGTGAAGGGCCGAGCGACGAAAGGTATCTTGTCATCGCTCCGGCTTTGGCTCATGATCCCGGTCAGCGCTCATTCAACAGACAGGCCCATGGCACCGGACATCCTCACCCTCAGACGCGACTTCCCCACCCTGGCCCAAATCGTCAACGGTCATCCGCTGGTGTACCTGGATAACGCCGCCACCACCCAGAAGCCCCAGGCGGTGCTGGACGCCCTCAATCACTATTATCGTGATACCAACGCCAATGTGCATCGCGCCTCCCACGCCCTGAGCGGTCAGGCGACCCGCGCCTTCGAGCAGGCCCGGGAAAAGGTGGCACGCTTTATTCGTGCACCCTCGGCACAAGAGATCGTCTGGACCCGGGGCACCACGGAAGCCATCAACCTGGTCGCCTATAGTGTTGGCCGCCACTTTCTCAAGGCCGGGGACGAGATCCTGATCTCCACCCTGGAGCACCACGCCAACATAGTGCCCTGGCAACAGGTGGCCACCACCACCGGCGCTGTGCTGAAGGTGATCCCGCTCACCGCAGAGGCCGAGCTGGATCTGGAGGCCGCCCGTGAGCTGATAACATCACGTACCCGGCTGCTGGCGGTAGGCCATGTATCCAACGCTCTCGGGCAGGTCAATCCGGTGACCGAGCTGATCGCCCTGGCCAAGGCGGTGGGTGCGGTGACCCTGGTAGATGGCGCCCAGGCGGTGGGTCATTTCCCCGTTGACGTACAGACTCTGGACTGCGACTTCTACGCCTTTTCCGGCCACAAGATGTTCGGCCCCACCGGCATCGGTGTGCTCTACGGCAAAACCGAGTGGTTGGAAAAAATGCCCCCCTGGCAGACCGGTGGCGAAATGATAAAGACGGTGAGTTTTGAGCACACCGACTTTGCCGCGCCGCCGTTCAAATTCGAGGCGGGAACCCCCAACATCGCCGGGGCCATCGCCCTGGGTGCGGCGGTGGATTACCTGCAGGAGCAAAACCAAACCACCCTGCAGCGCCACGAACACGAGCTGCTGCAGCGGCTGGTCGAAGGGCTGAACAGCATGAGCGACATTCGCGTCATCGGCCGACCCCAAGCTGGCGCCGTGTCCTTCGTGATGGATGAAGTGCATCCTCAGGATCTGGCCACCCTGCTCGATATGCAGGGCATTGCCGTGCGCACCGGCCATCACTGCGCCATGCCGCTGATGCAGGCCCTGGGGCTGAAAAACGGCACGGTGCGCGCCTCGCTTGCTTTTTATAACAGTGCCGATGACGTCGCCGCCCTGCTGGCCGGCATCGATAAGGCCCGGGAGCTGCTCTAATGACCCACCCCTTTGGCACCGAGATCACCGACACCGAGGTGCGCGCCCTGTTCGCCGCCGCTCAGGGCTGGGAGGCCCGCTACCGCCAGCTGATCCTGCTGGCCAAACAGCTGCCGCCCCTGGCCCCGGAACACAAGACCGAGGCCAACGCCATCCACGGCTGCGAAAGCCAGGCCTGGCTGCTGAGTGAGCAGGATGAAAAGGGCGTCTGGCAGTTTCACTGCGACTCGGACGCCCGCATCGTCAAGGGGTTGATGGCGGTGGTGCTAGCCGCGCTCAGCAACAAGACTGCCGAGCAGATTCGGGCCTTCGATATGGACACCTATTTTGCCGAGTCGCAACTGCTGCCACACTTGAGCCCCTCCCGGGGTAACGGCCTCAGAGCCGTGGTCACGGCCATTAAAACCCAAGCCGAAAGCTGAATCGATCGCAATACGAAGCCGCAGCGCGGTTGCACTCCTCCGACACGCTGCGAGCCCATCCATGGGACGCTCGGCAAATGCCATCCATGGCATTTGACGGTCGGCTACGGCAATCCCCACTGCAGCTTCGTGAAACTCCGGCGCAGCCTGTTGGATACTGACCGTCAACTCCGAGCTCAACCAAGGAGGGCAAAGGGTATCTGCTTCGCCGGCCCTCTGCGCCATGGATGGCGCAGCGGAGCCCCTAGGGATGGGTTCACGGCGTGCCGGAGAAGCAGTGCGCTTTGGCCGACGACAGTTCACGATTACGGTCGATACTTAGGCCAGCGGTTATAGCCGATTTCGGGATTGTTGGATTGATACTCCCGAATAAACTCCGACTCTCGGCAGTTTATTTCTACCGCATCATGTGACTCAAACAGAATGTCTTTTGTGATAGTCATGCTCTGCCGCTGCTCACGGGTGAAGTCTTTCGCAATCAGCTCACCACTGGCACTGCCGAAGTAGTTGATGCTATCGGTCAGATCCTTGCCTATATAAATTTTTCCGTTCGGATAAGTAATCTTGTAGATAACTTTCAAGGACATACCCCTCTCCTTAGTGCAAGTTTGGCTCAGTAGTCTGATTGCAACTAGCTCGACTTACGGCTTAAAGCTGATCGCTTATAGCTGCTTGCGAAGCAAGCTTTGAGAGTACCCGGCTGACCATGAAGAAGCCGAAGGTAGCGGTGATATGGGTGATGGCGCCGAAGCCGGAGGCACAGTCCATCTTCATGGTGCCGTCCGATTCCTTCTTGGTGCTGCAGATGCCACCGGCGCCGTCCGGATAGCGGGGTTGTTCGGTAGAAAACACGCAATCTACACCAAACTTGCGCTTGGGATTCTTGCTGAAGTTGTGGAAACGGCGCAGATCGCCGCGTACCTTGGCCGCTAACGGATCCTGAATGGTTTTGCTGAGATCGCGGATCATGATCTGGCTCGGATCCGTTTGCCCACCGGCGCCACCGGCGGTGATCACCCGGATCTTGTTGCGTTTGCAATAGGCGATCAGCGCCACCTTGGCCTTGACCGAGTCGATGGCATCCACCACATAATCGAACTCCTCCAGCAGGTGCTCGGCCTGATTATCCGGGCTGATGAAGTCATCCACCACCGTCACCCGACAATCCGGGTTGATCAACTTGATTCGCTCGGCCATGGCCACGGTTTTTTCCTGACCAATCTGGTTGCTCAGGGCATGGATCTGACGGTTGGTGTTGGTAATGCAGATGTCGTCCATGTCGATCAGGGTGATGGCACCAATACCGGAGCGAGCCAGCGCTTCCGCCGCCCAGGATCCTACCCCACCGATGCCGATCACACACACATGGGCCGCCGCAAACCGGGCCAGGGCATCGGCCCCGTACAGCCGGGCTATCCCCCCAAAACGCTCGTCAAAACTCATCATTCTCTCCAACTTGGTGCAGACAACGCATAACCCGGAAAGGGCGATGAGAGGATACGGCTAAGCCGACCGTGACACACCATGGCCAAAAAGTGCTTCTGCCATGTCGGCATTCCCAACATCCATCGCGGTCAGATGGTGTGTCTGAGCGTACATGGAGGTATTTACAGCGTGTCGGCGTGCCGTGCCTTTCAGCGACCGCCCTCGGGATGGGCAATCTACTTATATGGTCGCCATTATACGGTGAGGGCCTTTAGAGAAAAACAAAAAGGGAGGCCGAAGCCTCCCTGTCTTTGTAGCTCTGTTTATTTTTATCTATCAACCACCAACGGCGATGTTTTTCATATCGGTCATGTAAGAACGCAGTGTCTTGCCGATGGTCTCAACCGGGTGGTTGCGAATGGCTTCGTTCACGTCGATCAGGCGACGGTTGTCAACGGAGTTAGATTCGACCTTGATGGTCTTGCCAATCACATCGGTACCTACTTTCGGCATGAATTTCTCGCGCAGCAGCGGCACTGCGGCGTGAGCAAACAGGTAGTTACCGTACTCGGCGGTATCCGATATAACCACGTTCATTTCGTACAGACGCTTGCGGGCAACGGTGTTGGCGATCAGCGGCAGTTCGTGCAGAGACTCATAGTAGGCAGACTCGTCGATGATGCCGGAAGCAGTCATGGCTTCGAAGGCCAGCTCAACACCGGCTTTCACCATGGCAACCAGCAGAATGCCATTGTCGAAGTACTCCTGCTCGTCGATCACTTCATCACAAGCCGGGTACTGCTCGAAGCTGGTCTCGGCAGTCTCTTCACGCCAGGTCAGCAGGTCTTTGTCGTCATTGGCCCAGTCGGCCATCATGCCGGCAGAGAAGTTACCCTGGATGATGTCGTCCATGTGCTTGTTGAACAGCGGACGCATCAGGCCTTTCAGCTCTTCGGCTAGGTCGAAGGCCTTGATCTTGGCCGGGTTGGACAGACGATCCATCATGTTGGTGATGCCGCCCTGCTTCAGGGCTTCGGTGATGGTTTCCCAACCGAACTGGATCAGCTTGCCTGCATAACCGGCATCGATGCCGTCGGCAATCATCTTCTCGTGGGCCACGATGGCACCAGCCTGCAGCATGCCGCACAGAATGGTTTGCTCGCCCATCAGGTCGGATTTCACTTCGGCCACGAAGGAAGATTCCAGAACACCGGCACGGTCGCCGCCGGTAGCGGAAGCCCAGGCCTTGGCGATGGCCAGACCTTCACCCTTGGGATCGTTCTCCGGGTGAACCGCGATCAGGGTAGGTACGCCGAAACCACGCTTGTACTCTTCGCGTACTTCGGTGCCGGGGCACTTGGGCGCGACCATCACCACTGTGATGTCGTTACGGATCTGCATGCCTTCTTCAACGATGTTGAAACCGTGGGAGTAACCCAGGGCCGCACCGTCTTTCATCAGGGGCATAACGGCATTAACGGCAGAGGTGTGCTGCTTGTCCGGCGTCAGGTTCATCACCAGATCAGCGGTGGGGATCAGCTCTTCATAGGTGCCCACTTTAAAGCCGTTCTCGGTGGCCTGCTGGAAAGACTTGCGCTTTTCGGCAATGGCTTCGGCACGCAGAGCGTAGGCCACATCCAGGCCGGAGTCACGCATGTTCAGACCCTGGTTCAGACCCTGGGCGCCACAACCGACGATAACGACCTTCTTTCCTTTCAGGTAGTTACATCCATCGGCGAATTCGGCGCGATGCATGAAACGGCATTTGCCGAGCTGTTCGAGCTGCTGACGCAGATTCAGGGTGTTGAAATAGTTAGCCATGACCTTTTGCTCCAATTAATCCGTTTAATTTGAATGCTTGCACCGTTTTTCCGGTGACGACCCAGACACTATACCTCAGGCTTTTCATTGCTTAAAATGATATATTCGAAATAGAGTATTTCATTTTATGCAACGTAATTCTTTGGACCGCCCATGGATTTCCGCCATCTCGAACTGTTCGTACATCTGAGCCAGAGCCTGCATTTCGGTCACACCGCCGATGCCATGGCCGTGAGCCCTTCCACCCTCAGCCGTGCAATACAACGCCTGGAACAGGAGACCGGCTGTGAATTGCTGACAAGAGACAACCGCAGCGTGACCCTGACCCCGGCCGGTGCCCGACTGCAACTGTTTGCCCAGGGCTGGCTGGCGGACTGGCAAAACCTGAAGCAGGAACTCAAGCACGGCGACGACAGCCTGCAAGGGCGGTTGCGGGTGTTCTGCTCGGTAACCGCCAGCTACTTTCTGCTGCCCGGTATTCTGGAGCGTTTTCGCAGCCGTTATCCCCGGCTGGAAATACGGCTGGAAACCGGTGACCCGGCGCTGGCCATCGACAAGATACTGGACGATGTGTCGGATCTGGCCATTGCCGCCCGCCCCGACGCCCTGCCGGCCAAGGTGCACTTCGTCAATCTGCAGACGGTACCAATGGTGTTTATCGCCCCTACCTCACCGGGCCCGGTCAGCGAACTGCTGGAACAGCGCCCATTGGACTGGCAACGGCTGCCGGTGATCGTCTCCGAGCAGGGCGTGGCCCGCAAGCGTGCCAACCAATGGTTCAAGGCCAAGGGCATCAGCCCCAATATCTATGCGGAGGTGGCCGGCAACGAAGCCATCATCGGCATGGTGGCGCTGGGGTTCGGCATCGGCGTGGTACCCAGGGTGGTGATCGATCACAGCCCCATGGGCGACAAGGTGCGGGTGCTGTCGCCCAGCCCGGCGCTCAAGTCCATCGAGGTAGGGGTCTGCCTGCTGAAGAAGCGGCTGGACGACCCGCTGATCCGCGCCTTCCAGCAAACCGCACTGGAACCGTCGTAGTAGGGGGGTTATACCTATCGGATGAAGCTCCGCTTGCAGGTCGGACAAAGGGCCCGCTCCGCCAACTCGCCGTAAATCCATCCGTGGAGGCTCAGCCGTGGCACGGATGGTCGGCTGAGCAGATCCCCTTCGCCCTCTTGATGCACCGAAGCCGCCTGCTGGCATCGTCTGCCACAACACTGTGCTCAAGAAGAGGCAACAGGGATTGCCTCCTCCGACCGTCACATGCCATGGATGGCATGTGCGAGCTTACAGGGACGTACTCGTAGCGTGTCGGAAGAGGCGGCCCTGTTGCCTCTTGGCAGCGGAATCAAAGCATTAACCAAATGTATCAGCCGATCGGCAGTGATCGGTTCTGAATGCTGCCAACATTACTCCCAGCTGATATCCACACTCTGTAATCGTTCCGGGCTGATGTAGTAGAGGAAACTGCCGCTGCCAATCCGGGTATCGCCGGCGGGATTCAGCTCTATATCCTGGCCGCTGGCCTGGCTGGAAATACCCAGCAGGGTGGCATTGTGCTCTTGCTTGAAAGTACTCAGCAAGCGGCCGTACACCAATTCCCCCACACTCTGCGGTACCTGAATGCGATACAGGGTCGGCCCCAGCAGGGTAGAGAAAATCTGCTCCTGGATCAGGCTGGCGCCCGGATCCTGTAGTGAACGTACCAGGATCTCCGCCTCCTTGGAGCTGGACACTTCCACGTTGGGACAATGCAGTCGCAGCAGCTCCGCCTTGCTGGCTTCGGTGAACCAGGCGCACAGGTGTGCATCCGGCGCCGCCTTGGCAGACAGCGCCAGCGAGGTGGTCAGGGTCTGATCGTCGTCTTCCCCATCCACCAGCACCCGACTGGCATGAGCCAGCCCTACCCGCGCCAGCTCGCCGGGAGCGGTGAATGAATGCAGACGAGCGAATTTGACCGCCGGCTTTTCAGGAAAGGGATGTTCCATCTCCTGAGTGACACACAACAGGATTTCCTGTGTATGGCTGGCGCTGTCGGCCAGCAGCAGATCGACGATGCGTTCGGTCTGGGCGCCGTTCCAGCCGAACAGCAGCGTATGGCCGGAACAATGTGAATAATCTGCCTTGCCTGACATACCTCTCCTTACCCAGGACACCAGGGTCTGGGTCAATTTGCCGATAAAACTACCGAATACCAGCAGGCCGAAGGGGATCTGAAACAATGCCACCGCCCACCGCCCCGCCTCGGTCACCGGGGAATAATCACCGAAACCAACGGTGCTGATCACCACGGCGTTGTAATAGAAAAACACCGACGGCTCCGTCAGTTCCTGCTCTCCCGCCAGAACAAGCAGCAGCCAGCTGCCCCCGGCCTGCAACAGCAACAACACCAGCAGGTTTTGCCAACTGAGGCGGCGGGTCAGACGATAGAGCAAACGTGTAAACAGGTGGAACATGTTTATCTCATTTGAAGCTTGGTCATCTAAAACTACGGCTTTCGTACCAAAATGGAAAGTCCGACCTGACCGATGCCGGCGATTAGGGGTAAAATGACCCCATAGCCAAGGAGATAAACATGCTAGATCCGAAGAAACTGGAAGAGATCGCCAAACAGATCCAGAACAACCTGCCCAGCGGGCTGAAGAACATGGGCGAAGAAGCGGAAAAACGTATTCGTACCGTATTACAGGCCCAACTGGGTAAGCTCGACATGGTCACGCGGGAAGAGTTTGATGTGCAGACCAAGGTACTGCTGCGCACCCGGGAAAAACTGAACGAGATGGAAGCCAAGCTGGCGCTGCTGGAGCGTCACCTGGCCGACAGCCAGGATGAACGAGGCTGAGTTCGCCGAGCAGATCCGACAACGCTGCCTGCAGGCGGCGCTGACCGCCTATGAGGAAGGCGGCCTGCTGGGCCTGTGCCAGCAAGGCCGCTTCGAACTGGCGATAGACGCCATCCGGGCGTTGGATCTGAGCCAGCTACCCGGCAAACCCCATAAACAGGAATAGGGGATATCAACCCCTGCTCCTGGCCGAGTTTAAATAAACTCGAAGGCGTCACCGAACAGGTGATCCGCCTCTACGCCCTTTTCCTTGAAGGCTTCCCGCGCCACGCCGGCCATCTCGAAGCGACCCGCCACATAGATGTCATAGCCCGCCAGACTGGGGAAATCTTCCATGATGGCTTCATGCACCAGGCCGGTATGACCCTGCCAGTGCTCATCGCCGTTCTGCACCACCGGCACATAGGTCAGTTCCTTGTGCTCGGCGGCCCAGGTCTTCATCTCCTGATCCGCATACAGGTTATCCTCGAAGCGGACGCCCCAATACAGGAACACCGGCTGGTGCAGACCATCCGCCAGCATCTGCTGCAGTATGGAACGGGTATAGGCAAAACCGGTGCCACCGGCCATCAGGATCACCGGATGACGGGAATCCGAACGCAGGTGGGCCTTGCCCGCCGGCAGCTGTACTTCTATCTGGCCCTGCTCCTGCATGCGCTTGAGCACCTGCATGGCATAGGTATTATCCGGGCCGGCACCGATGTGCAGTTCCAGCACACCCTCTTCATTCACGGTATTGGCGATGGAGAAGGGGCGTTTGTCGTCATCCGCCATTACCACCAGCAGATACTGGCCGGGGAGAAAGTCCACGGACAATTCCGGTTTCAATCGCACATACCACAGGGCTTCGGCCATTTCTTCCAGGGCTTCAACACTACATGTTACTTTCTGCATGACTATCCTTTGAGTTCACTCTGTTTGGCACTCGAATCCAGGATCCCGAGTTGATCCCATAAACTGTCGACCCTTTGTTTTACTTCGTCCGTCATCTCGATGGGCAGACCCCATTCCCTGTCGGTTTCACCCGGCCACTTGTTGGTGGCATCCATCCCCATTTTGGAGCCCAGGCCGGATACCGGCGAGGCAAAGTCCAGATAGTCGATGGGGGTGTGTTCGATCAGGGTCGTATCCCGCGCCGGGTCCATTCGGGTCGTAATGGCCCAGATCACGTCATTCCAGTCTCTGGCGTTGATATCGTCATCGCACACGATAACGAACTTGGTATACATGAATTGGCGCAAAAACGACCAAACGCCCAGCATGACACGTTTGGCATGGCCCGGGTAGCGCTTTTTAATGGTCACCACCGCCATACGATAGGAGCAGCCTTCCGGTGGCAGATAGAAGTCGACTATCTCCGGAAACTGCTTCTGCAGTATGGGTACAAATACCTCGTTCAGCGCCACACCCAGTATCGCCGGCTCGTCGGGCGGCCGACCGGTATAGGTGGAGTGGTAAATGGCGTCACGGCGGCGGGTGATGCGCTCCACGGTAAACACCGGGAACTCGTCGATTTCGTTGTAATAGCCGGTGTGATCGCCATAAGGGCCTTCCGGTGCCATCTCGTCGGGATAGATATAGCCTTCCAGTACGATTTCTGCGCCGGCGGGTACGTCCAGATCGCTGCCGATACACTTGACCACCTCGGTGCGGCTGCCACGTAGCAGACCGGCGAAGGCATATTCGGACAGGGTGTCGGGCACCGGCGTCACGGCGCCGAGAATGGTCGCCGGATCGGCGCCCAGCGCTACCGCTACCGGGTAAGGCTGACCGGGGTTGGCTTCCTGCCACTCACGAAAGTCGAGGGCACCGCCGCGATGGCTGAGCCAGCGCATGATGACCTTGTTCCTGCCCAGCAGCTGCTGACGATAGATACCCAGGTTCTGGCGCTTCTTGTAAGGCCCACGGGTAATGGTCAGACCCCAGGTGATCAGAGGTGCCGCGTCGCCGGGCCAGCAATGCTGAATCGGCAGCCTGGTCAGGTCGACATCGTCACCTTCCAGCATGACTTCCTGACAGGGGGCCTTCTTCAGCCGCTTGACCGGCATGTGGAGCACCTGCTTGAAGATGGGCAGCTTTTCCATCAGCTCTTTCAGACCCCGGGGCGGCTCCGGCTCTTTCAGATAAGACAACCAGCGCCCAACTTCGCGCAGCGACTCAACATCCTGCTGGCCCATGCCCATGGCCACCCGTTTGGGAGTGCCGAACAGGTTGCCCAGCACCGGCATATCGAAGCCCTTGGGGTTTTCAAACAACAGGGCCGGACCGCCCGCCTTGAGCGTGCGGTCACAGATCTCGGTCATTTCCAGATAGGGGTCGATTTCATGCTGGATACGCTTGAGTTCGCCCTGAGCTTCGAGTTGCGCAATGAAGTCGCGCAAATCCTTATATTTCATAGGTTTATTCCAAGAGCATCGAATAACGCCGAAGATTATACCCGGTTCGGGATAGCTTGTATCGGGCAATAAAAAACCGCGGACGGGCCGCGGTTCTTTTCAACTCCTGATGATTACTTCTGCTGTCGCTTCATGGCTTCAAAGAACTCATCATTGGTCTTGGTCATCGCCAGCTTGTCGATCAGGAACTCGATGCCGTCACTCTCGCCCATGGGATGCACTATTTTGCGCAGTATCCACATTTTCTGCAGCTCGTCCGGCGTGGTCAGCAGCTCTTCACGACGGGTGCCGGAACGAGGAATGTCGATGGCGGGATAAACCCGCTTCTCGGCAATCTTGCGCGACAGGTGCAGTTCCATGTTACCGGTACCCTTGAACTCTTCGTAGATAACGTCATCCATCTTGGAGCCGGTTTCTACCAGGGCGGTGGCGATAATGGTCAGGCTGCCGCCCTCTTCTACATTACGGGCCGCACCGAAGAAACGCTTGGGTCTGTGCAGTGCGTTGGCATCCACACCACCGGTCAGTACCTTGCCGGAAGACGGCACTACGGTGTTGTAGGCGCGGGCCAGACGGGTAATGGAGTCGAGCAGGATCACCACGTCTTTCTTGTGCTCGACCAGACGCTTGGCCTTTTCGATCACCATGTCGGCCACCTGTACGTGGCGAGCGGCAGGCTCGTCGAAGGTAGAGGCAATCACCTCCCCCTTCACCATGCGCTGCATCTCGGTCACTTCTTCCGGACGTTCGTCAATCAGCAGGACGATCAGCACACATTCCGGATGATTGTAGGCGATGCTCTGCGCGATGTTCTGCAACAGCATGGTTTTACCGGCCTTGGGCGGCGCCACGATAAGACCACGCTGACCCTTGCCGATAGGCGATGCCAGATCCAGCACCCGGGCGGTAATGTCCTCGGTAGAGCCGTTGCCCCGTTCCATCTTCATCCGCTCGTTGGCATGCAGCGGAGTCAGGTTTTCGAACAGTATCTTGTTACGGGCGTTTTCGGGTCTGTCATAGTTGACTTCGTTGATTTTCAACAGTGCGAAGTAACGCTCGCCTTCTTTCGGCGGACGGATTTTACCGGCGATGGTATCACCGGTCCGCAGATTGAAACGACGGATCTGACTGGGCGAAACATAGATGTCATCAGGGCCGGCCAGATAGGAAGAATCGGCGCTGCGCAAAAAACCGAAGCCGTCCTGCAATATTTCCAGCACGCCATCGCCGAAGATATCTTCACCACTTTTGGCATGAGCTTTGAGGATAGCAAAGATGATGTCTTGCTTGCGCAAACGGGCGAGGTTTTCCAGGCCCATGGTTTCCCCAAGCTTTATCAGCTCAGATACGGGGGTATTCTTGAGTTCGGTAAGATTCATAGTGGTGGGTTTCTGTCAACCAGGATGTGTTAAATAATCAGGAAAGTCTGCCGGATTGAGACTTGAAATCGGAGGGCCTCTGGGGCACAAAATAGGCTAGCAAACGAACAATAAACTAGCACCAAAAAGAAAGGCCGTCTAGCAAAAACGATAAGAGGTGCCTTGCGCACCCCTTATCTCACCATTACAGGTTAGCGTCCAGGAACTCTTTCAGTTGAGTCTTGGACAGCGCACCTACCTTGGTGGCCGCTACTTCGCCGTTCTTGAACAGCAGCAGCGTAGGGATGCCACGAATACCGAACTTGGGCGGAGTATCTGCATTCTGATCGATATTCAGCTTGGCCACGGTGACCTTACCTTCATATTCACCGGCCACTTCATCCAGAATGGGGGCAATCATCTTGCAGGGACCACACCATTCAGCCCAGAAGTCTACCAGAACCGGGCCACTGGCCTTAACTACGTCAGCTTCGAAGCTGGCATCGGTCAGCTGAACAATTTTGTCACTCATCTCCAACTCCAATCAGTCGTTTTATCCCGCGACACACAACGTCGAGGGCAATTTAGTTGGCCTATTTCAAATGATCCTGTTTATTATTGCAAGCCTAACCTGATATTCTGAACGCTATGAGCAAAACACACTTAACAGACGTAAAATTTGCCCAGTTGGGCCTGCAGCCGCAGGTTCTGGCCGGACTGGAAGCAAAAGGATTTCACAACTGCACGCCCATTCAGGCGCTGTCGTTACCCTATTTGACTTCGGGCAAGGATATCGCCGGACAAGCCCAGACCGGTACCGGTAAAACCATCGCCTTTCTCGCCGCTACCTTTGACCATCTGCTGACCACGCCGGCTCTCGAAAACCGCCAGATGAACCAGCCCAGGGCCATTATCATGGCACCTACCCGCGAACTAGCCATCCAGATTTTCAACGACGCCGATACCATCAGCGCCAGTACCGGTCTAAAGATGGGTCTGGCCTACGGCGGCGATGGCTACGAGAAACAGACAGAGGTACTCGAAGCCGGCGTCGATATCCTGGTCGGCACCACGGGCCGCATCATCGACTTCCTCAAGAAGCAAATCATCGATGTGGGCGCCATTCAGGTAGTGGTATTGGATGAAGCGGATCGCATGTTCGATCTGGGCTTTATCAAGGACATCCGCTTCCTGTTCCGCCGCATGCCGGCAGCCAACCTGCGTCAGAACATGCTGTTTTCCGCCACTCTGTCGCTGCGGGTGCAGGAGCTGGCCTACGAGCACATGAACAGCCCCGAGCACGTGCAGATAGAGCCGGAACGTAAAACCGGCATTCGTATCAAGGAAGAGCTGTTCTATCCGGCACAGGAAGACAAGTTGCCGCTGTTGCTGACGCTGATGGAAGAAGAGTGGCCCGACAAGGCCATCGTGTTCGCCAACACCAAACACAGTTGCGAAAAGGTTCACGCCTGGCTGCAGGCAGATGGCCACCGCGTCGGCCTGCTGACCGGTGATGTGCCCCAGAAGAAACGGATGAAGATCCTCGAGGATTTCACCGGCGGCGTACTGGATATTCTGGTGGCCACCGATGTGGCGGCCCGCGGCCTGCATATCCCCGATGTGACCCACGTGTTCAACTACGACTTGCCCGACGATGCAGAAGACTATGTACATCGTATCGGCCGTACCGGCCGGGCCGGCGCCAGCGGCTGCTCCATCAGCTTTGCCTGCGAGGAATACGTGTTCAATCTGCCGGCGGTGGAAGCCTATATCGAGCATGAAATTCCGGTCAGCAAATACGACAAGGACGCCCTGCTCGATGATGTGACACCCCCGACGCATATCCATCATCACAGAGCCCACGCCAATCGCGGCCCACGCCAGGGTAGCGGCCAGCGTCGTCCCGGCGGCAACAACCGTCGCCGCCCCCAGGGTAACCGGAGCTAAGCCAGGTGAAAAACGCCGCCCTTTATGCCGCCGTTGATCTGGGTTCCAACAGCTTCCATATGCTGGTGGTGCATGAAGTGGCCGGCGCCTGCCGTACCCTGGCCAAGGTCAAACGCAAGGTGCGCCTGGCCGCCGGTCTGCAGGCCGACGGCAGCCTGGATGCGGCGGCTATGCAACGGGGCTGGGAGTGCCTGCAGCTGTTCGCCGAACAGTTGCAGGATATTCCCGCCGACCATATTCGTATCGTCGGCACCGCCACCCTGCGGCTGGCAACCAATATAGATGTCTTTCTCGAACGGGCTCAGGCCATTCTGGGGCATCCCATCCGGATTATTTCCGGTGAAGAAGAAGCCGCCACCATCTATGAAGGCGTGGCCTGGACTTCATCCGGCGCCGGCCGTCGGCTGGTGATAGACATCGGCGGTGCCAGCACCGAGCTGATCGTCGGTGAAGGCACGACTCCTCAACTGCTTAACAGCCTGCACATGGGTTGCGTCACCTGGCTGAACCGCTACTTCTCTGACGGACAACTCTCTGCCACCAACTTTGACCAGGCCATTGCCGCCGCCCGTCAGACTCTGATGCCGATCGCCGGTGACTACCTCAAGCTCGGTTGGCAAAGCTGTATCGGGGCCTCCGGCACCGTACAGGCCATCCAGGAAATCATGATGAGTCAGGGTGAGGATGAACGGATCACCCTGGCCAAGCTGCTGCAACTGAAACAACAGGCCATCGCCTGTGGCCATCTCGACCGGCTCGGGCTGTCCGGCTTGCAGGCGGATCGCGTCACCGTGTTTCCCTCCGGCCTGGCGATTCTGATCGCCCTGTTCGAGATGCTGGCGATAGACAGCATGACACTGGCAGGCGGCGCCCTGCGCGAGGGCCTGATCTATGGCATGCTGGGCCGCCGCCAGGAGTGTGATGCCCGGGAACGCACCGCCGACAGCCTGATCAGCCGCTATCAGCTGGACCGCGAGCAGGCCGAACGGGTGCGTACCACGGCCCTGAACGCCCTGCAGCAACTGGCCAGCAACCAGAATATCGACTCCCCAGCCACCGCCATGCTGGGCTGGGCCGCCCTGCTCTACGAGCTGGGGCTCTGTATAGAGTACAAGCATGCACCCGAGCATGCCGCCTATATCATCCGCCACGTGGACTTACCCGGCTTCACCCCGGCTCAGCAACAGCTGCTGGCCGCCCTGCTGCTGAACCAGAGGGACGAATTCCGGCATGAGTCGCTGGAGCAACAAGGCGCTATCGAGTCTGAGCAGGCCATACTGCTGGCCCGGCTGCTGCGCCTGGCCATCATCCTCTGCCTGCGCCGCACCCGTGGCACCGTGCCCGAGTTCGTGCTGGAAGCGCGGGATCGACAACTGATCCTGACCCTTCCCGCCGACTGGAGCCGAAACCATCACCTGCGGGCCAGCGAGCTGCGACAGGAAGCGGCTCGTCAGACCGAGCAGGGCTGGCCGCTGGTGATTCGGGAACAATAAAAAAGGCGCCGCAAGGCGCCTTTTTTATTGTTCCCGATGGCGGTAATACATTACAGCGCCGCGGTAACGGTAACTTCAACCAGTACCACATCACGAGCCATGTGAGCCTGCACGCAAGAACGTGCCGGCGCGCAGCCTTCCGGCAGCCACTCGTTCCACAGTTCGTTGAAAGCAGCAACGTTGCCGGTATCCTTGATATGGATCAACGCTGACAAGAGCTTGGAGTTATCGGTGCCCGCTTCCGCCAGGTGCTCGTCGATACGCGCCAATACCTGCTTGGTCTGGCCCACGAAGTCTTCAGTCACGTCCTTTGCCACCTGGCCACACAGGTAGACGGTTTCGTTGTGGATCACAACGCGGCTTACTTTCTCGTTGGTGGACTTGCGAATAATGGTCATGTCGCTACGATCTCTTGTGTTGAATGAATCTAAAGATTATTAAAATCGTGAACATTATAACCAAATGCACACATTTTTTTCCTGTGCTTTCGGGTCACCGAACACAAAACAGTCCCGGCACTCGGGGCCTTTATTGACAGGCTGCTGACTCAGTTCTGTTCCTTGAGCCAGCCGGCAACCCGCTTGGCGAAATAAGTCAGGATACCGTCGGCGCCGGCGCGCTTGAAGCACATCAGCGACTCCAGCACGGTTTCCCGCTCTTTCAGCCAACCATTCTGAATGGCGGCCATGTGCATGGCGTATTCGCCGCTGACCTGATAGGCGAAGGTCGGTACGCCAAACTGATCCTTCACCCGGCGCACCACATCCAGATAGGGCATGCCCGGTTTGACCATGACGCTGTCGGCGCCTTCCTGAATATCCAGAGCCACTTCCTGCAGTGCCTCGTCGCTATTGGCCGGATCCATCTGATAAGTCGACTTGTTGCCGCCCTTGAGGTTACCCGCAGAGCCAACCGCATCGCGGAAGGGGCCGTAATAATTAGAGGCGTACTTGGCGGAATAGGCCATGATCTGGGTGTTGATAAAGCCGGCTTCTTCCAGCGCCTGACGAATGGCGCCGATGCGGCCATCCATCATGTCGGAAGGTGCCACAATGTCGGCTCCGGCTTCGGCGTGACTCAGGGCCTGCTTCACCAGCACCTCTGTGGTCACGTCGTTGAGCACATAACCGCTGTCGTCGAGAATACCGTCCTGGCCGTGTACCGTGAAGGGATCCAGTGCCACATCTGTCATCACCCCCAGCTCGGGAAAGGCTTTCTTGAGCTCTCGTACCGCTTCCTGGGCCAGGCCTTCCGGGTTGTAGGCTTCTTCGGCCAGCAGGCTTTTCTGACTGGCATTGACTACCGGGAACAGGGCAATCAGGGGTACCCCCAACTGCACCAGCTCCGCCGCCTCTTCCAGCAACAGATCGATGGACAGTCGCTCTATACCGGGCATGGACGCTACTGCTTCCCGACGCTGAAAGCCGGGCAAGACAAACACCGGGTAGATCAGATCATCCACCGTCAGGGTGTTTTCCCGTACCAGCCGACGGCTGAAATCATGTTTGCGTGAGCGACGCAGGCGACGAGAGGAAAAATCACCAAATACTTGTTGAGTCATAGCTACTCCTGAATAGGTGCTAAATACGGAAAAAGGCGTGGCTGGTCACCGTGCTTGCGGCAATCAGGCCGTCGGGATCATCGCCCCGGCAGGCGGCAATACGCCGGGCAATATGAGGGAGGTACGCCGGTTCGTTACGTCGGCCGGACGGCTTGGGCAACAAATCTCGCGGCAACAGATAAGGGCTGTCGGTTTCGATCATCAGCCTGTTGCTCGGGATAAGCGATACCAGCCGCTGCAGACCCTGACCCCGGCGCTCGTCGCAGATCCAGCCGGTGATACCGATATGCAGATCCAGCGCCAGACAGTCGCGCAGCTCGGCTTCGCTACCGGTAAAGCAGTGCAGCACCGCTGCCGGCAGCCGACTGCGCCAGGGCCTAAGGATATCGATAAAGCGGTCGTGGGCGTCGCGGCAGTGCATGAATACCGGTAACTGTAACTCGGCTGCCAGCTCCAACTGGGCTTCAAACACCGCATCCTGCTGGGGCCGCGGCGAAAAGTCCCGGTTGTAGTCGAGGCCACACTCACCAATGGCGACCACTTCCGGCCGGGCCGCCAGCGCTCGCAATACCGACAGGCTCTGGCCGTCGAAGGTCTTAGCATCGTGAGGATGAATGCCGGCGGTGGCATAACAGAATCCGGGCTCGGTGGCGGCATAATCTGCCACCGCCCGGCTTTCTTCAAGGCTGGTACCGGTCAGCACCAGCGCCGAGATACCGGCGGCTTTGGCCCTGGTGATGACCTGCTCCCTGTCCTTGTCGAACTGGCCGTTGGTCAGGTTAACCCCGATATCGATCATGAGGCACCGTCCTGCTCTTCCTCTTCACTTTTATCACGTACGTAGAAACGAGCGAAAAAGACCCCGACCTCGAACAGCAGCCACATGGGAATGGCCAGCAGAGTCTGGGATATCACATCCGGCGGTGTCAGCAGCATGCCGACGATAAACACCACTACAATCACATAAGGCCGCTTGCCGGACAGATCTTTCGGCGTCGTCACCCCGGTCCAGCACAACAAGATAGTGGCGATGGGGATCTCGAAGGCGATACCGAAGGCCACGAAGAGGCCGAGTACGAAATCCAGATAACTGGCGATATCAGTGGCAATAGTCACGCCTTCCGGCGCCATCTTGGTGAAAAAGCCGAAGGCCAGTGGAAACACCACGAAATAGGCAAACGCAGCGCCCGCATAAAACAGCAGGGCGCTGGAAAACACCAGAGGGGCTATCAGCCGCTTCTCGTGCTTGTACAGACCGGGGGCAATAAAGGCCCAGACCTGATAGAGCACATAGGGAATGGCGGCAAAAAACGACACTATCAGGGTGAGTTTCATCGGAGTCAGAAACGGCGTCGCTACCCCGGTGGCAATCATGCTGGTGCCTTCCGGCAACTGTCGCAACAGCGGCTCGGCCAGAATACTGTAGATGTCGTTGGCGAAATACACCAGGGCCAGAAAGACCAGCACAATAGCGGCAAAGGCCCTGAGTAGGCGACTCCTCAGCTCAACCAGGTGGCTGATCAGCGGCTGCTGTGTTTGACTCATTTAAGATTTATCCTGAGGCTCTTTCGATGGCGGGGTATCGGTTTCGGTACCATGAACAGCTGCGCTACCGGCCTGTGTTTTTTCATAGGGCCGAGTAACGGAAGAGGCGGCATCCTTCAGTTGGTCGATGGACTCTTGCAGCTCCGGGCTCAGGTTCTTCATGTCAAGCTGTTCGGCTTTTTTCAGATCCCGATGCAACTCTTCCATTCTCAATTCCTGAGCCAGCTCGGTTTTCACCGCATTGGCGGTGTCTCGTACCGTTTTAAACAACCGGGATACGGTTCTGATGGCTACGGGAAGCCGCTCCGGCCCCAGTACCAGCAGCCCGACCACCCCTATCACCACTAGCTCCCAGAAACCGATATCGAACATGGTTATACCTGATCTTTATCTTTGGTTTTGTCCTGATCTTTCTGGTTCAAAGTATCAGCCTGTTCTTTTTTGTCGGCCAGCGTCTGCTGTTCGAAGTCGGCATCTTTCTTGTCCTTCTCCTCGTCGGTCATCGCCTTCTTGAAGCCCTTCACCGCCGAGCCCAGATCGGAACCCAGACCGCGCAACTTTTTGGTACCGAACAACAGCACCACGATCAATACCACAATAAGCAGTTGCCACACACTGATTCCACCCATAGCACACCTTTCCTATGTAAAGAGTAAATAATCAAACATCATGATATCCGAACCTGATGACAGTACCTTGATACAAGATCACATTAACGGGCTATTTTCCGCCAGCCCAGCAACCATACAACCAAAGTCAGTACCAGGCCAGACATGGCCCACTCGCTTTTATCCATCCCCAGCAGCAGGGTACTGGCCAGCAATATAGTGGCGCCCATAGCCAGAAGAAAACGTCCCTGGCCCTGACCTTTATTCTGCCGGGAAAACTGATTATAAAGACCTTGCACCTGCCGCTGCTGCAGCTTGGCCTGGCGCAGGGCATCGTAGACCAGTTCGGGCAAGTCGGGCAGCTTCTCGGCCCAGAACGGCGCTTTTTCCTTTACCGCATTGATCACCGCCTTGTAACCAACCTGTTGCTGCATCCACTCTTCCAGAAAGGGCTTGGCCGTCTTCCATAAATCCAGCTGTGGATACAGCTGACGACCGACACCTTCCACATAGAGCAGGGTTTTCTGTAGCAACACCAGCTGCGGCTGCACCGCCATATTGAACCGGCGGGCAGTATTGAACAGGTTCAGCAGCACATGGCCGAAGGATATTTCCGACAAGGGTTTTTCGAAGATGGGCTCCAGCACGGTACGAATAGCCGACTCGAACTCTTCTACCTTGGTGTCTGCCGGCACCCAGCCCGACTCCACATGCAACTCCGCGACCTTGCGGTAATCCCGGTTGAAGAAGGCCAGGAAGTTCTCCGCCAGATAACGCTTGTCGTCCCGGTTAAGGGTGCCGACTATGCCGCAGTCGATACCGATCCACTGCGGATCTTCCGGGTGTTCGTAAGAAACGAAGATATTGCCCGGATGCATATCCGCATGAAAAAAGCTGTCGCGGAACACCTGGGTAAAGAAGACTTCCACGCCCCGTTCCGCCAACAGCTTCATGTTGGTGCCATTGGCTTCCAACGCCTCGATATCGGAGACTGGAATACCGTAGATACGCTCCATCACCAGTACATTTTCATGGCAATAGCTGGAATGGATTTCCGGCACGTACAGGGTACGGGCCCCTTCGAAATTACGCCGCAACTGAATGGCATTGGCCGCTTCGCGTAGCAGATTCAGCTCGTCAAACAGGGTCTTGCGATATTCCTCTACCACCTCGACCGGCCGCAACCGGCTACTGCGTTCAGGCACCAGACGGGCGACCAGTGTGGCCATGGAGTGCATCAGGCTGACATCGGCCTCGATGACCTTCTCGATATCGGGTCGAATAACCTTGATAACGATCTCCTGACCCGTTTTCAAGCTGGCGGTATGTACCTGGGCAATGGAAGCCGAGGCCAGCGGTTTTTCATCGAAGTTATCGAATAATACCTCGATGGGCTGCCGCAAACTGGCTTCAATCTGCTTGCGGGCCAGGATGCCATCGAAGGGGGGCACTCTGTCTTGCAGCAGAGCCAGCTCCTCGGCGATATCCGGCGGTAACAGATCGCGGCGCGTCGACAACATCTGGCCAAACTTGATAAACACAGGTCCCAGATGTTCCAGTGCCAGGCGGATACGCTTGCCGCGGGACAAGTCCGGATGCCGGTTTTTCAGCCAGAACAGGCTTCTTCTTGCCAGCCGCGCCGGCAGCACCTGTAGCCGTGCCGGTATCAGTTCATCCAGGCCATACTCGAACAGGGTCTTTCCAATCTGATAGAGCCGAAGTAGCTCCCGCAGTTTTTTCATGAATGCACAACCTTATCCGTCAGCGTCGCCAGTCGAGCCTGCAACTGCAACAAACGCTTGTTCAGCTCATTCACCTCGTCATTGAAATCGGCCAGCTCCAGCGGGCTCACCGCCAGGCGGGCTTCTTCCCGTACATAATCTCCCAGCAGATCCCGTATCCCCAGAGTCCGTCGCTCTACTGCCGTCCGGAACTCGCGGCCATGACGACACAAGAGGTGCGCCATGATGTCACCGGTATAGGGAGCCAGCAGCGCTTCCAAATCAATATTGGGATCTTTAACCAGGGCGGAAAAGTCCTGCCAGGGCTGAGGGTCACCCTGTAAGTCGATGCGTCCATCACGGATATATTGCATCAGCAGACCTTTGTCTTTCAGCAGACCCAGGGCATTGAGTGACAAACTCAGATGGCTGTCTACCGCACCTTCATAATACCGCAGTATTTCCAGTCGATCGGCGGAAAACAGCAGGTACAGGCCGGCCACATCGGTCACGGTCAGCTGCAATACCTTCCCCTGTAATGGGGCCACCTTCTTCAATCGTTCGCTATCATGCTGCATAAAACGATTAAATGCCGCCTCAAGCGAGCCATTGAGCAAGGGAAACAGCAAGGTCTTCATCAGAATTTGAACCCGCGGTGCAGCGCCACCACACCATCGGTCAGGTTGAAGTATTCCACCTGCTCCAGACCCGCCTCCTCCATCATCGACTTCAGGGTTTCCTGATCAGGATGCATGCGAATAGACTCCGCCAGATACCGGTAGCTTTCGCTGTCCTGAGCCACCATAGAACCCATTTTTGGCAGTATGTTGAAGGAGTAGAAATCATAAAGTTTGCTCATGATCTCGTGCTGAGGTTTGGAGAACTCCAGCACCAGCAAACGGCCGCCGGGCTTGAGCACCCGTTGCATGGACGCCAGCGCCTTGTCCTTGTCGGTCACGTTGCGCAAACCGAAGGCGATGGTAATCAGATCAAAGTGATTGTCCGGAAACGGCAGTGCCTCGGCATTCGCCTGCACATAGGCGATATTGCTACCCAACCCCTTGTTTCTCAGCTTGTCCCGCCCCACCTTGAGCATGGAGTCGTTGATGTCAGCCAGCACCACCTGCCCGGTTTCGCCGACAATACGGGAAAATTTCGCGGTCAAATCACCGGTGCCACCGGCCAGATCCAACACCTTCTGTCCCTTGCGGACCCCGGAGCAATCGATGGTGAAACGTTTCCACAACCGATGAATACCAAAGGACATCAAATCGTTCATCACATCATATTTCGTTGCTACCGAGTGAAATACGCCGGCGACCATCTGTTCTTTTTCAGTGGTATCTACCGTCTTGTAACCGAAGTCGGTCGTCGACTTGTGCTGTTCCGACATGCTGAGGCACCTATAAAATCAAAGTGGGTTAGTGTACTGCAAATACGTAGCTCGGACTAACGGGAAGCAATCAGACTGCTGGTTACCTGCATGCCAAAATACGTGAATATGATACAGCAAACCACATTGAGGCACACATTCAACACCGCCTTAAACCATTGACCGTGTTCGAGTAATAATACTGTATCGAGAGAAAAAGAAGAGAAGGTGGTGAGTGCACCCAGCATGCCGACCATCACAAAAGGACGCCATGAATGAGTGCTGAGCATCTGCTGCTGAACCAGCACGAACATGATTCCCATCAGCATGGAGCCGAGCAGGTTGACGGTCAGAATACCGTAAGGAAAGGAACGCCCCAGCAGACGAGCCATCAGGTCGGTGATGACAAAGCGCAATACGGCTCCCGTTGCACCACCGACGGCAATAAACAGCAGGGTTTTCATGTTTAACCGACCAAGAAAATAATGGCTCAGTTTACGCCGAGCATCATCAAAAACCCACCCCGGTCGTACAAGGTTCTTGCTAGCGTATCGGCAGGCACCCTCTGATACGCTAAAAACCTCAGGCAAGGCGTTCCCGCTTGGCCTTGACCGATTCACCGGCCACACCGAAATCCTGAGTCGCAATATCCTGCAGCAGGATCCTGACCGTTTCCGGCTTGACGTCCAGTGCTCGCACACAGGCGGCGGTCACCTCACTGATCAACGCTTCTTTCTGCTCGTTGCTGCGACCTTCGATCAGGGCAATATTGAGAATCGGCATCATGTCTTCCTTTAACGATGAAAATGAGCTGACATTACATTAAAAAACGTGAGCTGAGTCAACTTTCCATTCAGCATGAGGCATCGTCGCCAGGGAGAAGGAGCGACGACCAAAACTATCTGAATAAAAAGACAAAAAAAGCCCGACTCTTTCGAGTCGGGCTTTTTAATTGGGTGCCTGGCAGTGACC
>NZ_JBKGFN010000013.1:0-121786 GCF_046521305.1 Oceanisphaera submarina
AGTTGGTTAGAATACCGGCCTGTCACGCCGGGGGTCGCGGGTTCGAGTCCCGTCCACTCCGCCATTATTAGAGAAGCCCTTAGCTTTTGAAAGCTAAGGGTTTTTTGCTGTCTGCCGTTCAATAAATCCATCCATTCCCGTTTGCCAACTCCCCCCTCGTGACCAAACTGTGACCATTTTGTGACGGTTAGAGCCCGTTTGCAGATACAGCTGTATCCTAGCGACGTGATCGGGGCATCCATCAACTAAAAAAGGGAATTGATGAAGCCTTCTAGTAATGCGTTGAGCATTAACACGATTTCGATAGTACTGTCGCTGTAGTGAAAACCGCGACCTCTACGGCCATGATGTTCATCGCTATATCACGGATGGATGGCCTGTTTATCCAGCCAAAAAGTGAGTAAACCACGATTGATTAAGGCTCGATTGTACTGCCGCCAATTGCTGATGTTGTGTCGCGCCTTACCCATCTGTCTGCTCCTGAGTCCGTCTGTTAGGAGATCGGATCACGGGAGAGTCAGATAGTCCCCTGGTTTAGGAAACAACGCCGCCTTGAATACCACCTTGAGTGTGGTGATCAACTTTTTTGGCGGCCTGTATTTTCTCTGGTTGCTGGTTCGGCAAAAAATATAACGATGTGAGCAGGCACCATGATCGAACTAACGGGGTTAAGTAAACAATTTGGCAGCAAAATGGTGGTGGACAACGCCTCTGCCTGTTTTAAAACCGGGCAAGTGACTGCCATTATCGGGCCCAATGGCGCCGGCAAAAGCACCTTGCTCTCCATGGCCAGTCGGCTGCTAAGCAAAGACAGTGGTCAGGTAATTATCGACAGCAAAGAGCTGGCCGACTGGCAGACCAAGGCGCTGGCCAAACGGTTGGCAGTTTTACGCCAAGCCAACCATTTGAACATGCGCTTTAGTGTGCGCGAACTGGTGGCGTTTGGTCGTTTCCCACACAGCGGCGGCAAGTTGACGGCTGAAGATAAAAGGGTGATCGACAAGGCGATCGACTACCTGGATCTCACCGATATTCAACACCGTTCTCTGGATGAGTTAAGCGGTGGCCAGCGGCAACTGGCCTTTATTTCCATGGTGGTGGCGCAAGATACCGAATATGTGTTTCTGGATGAACCGCTTAATAACCTGGACATCAGGCACTCGCAGCAGATCATGCGCAACATCCGCATACTGGCTCACGAGCTGAACAAGGCGGTGGTGATCGTGATACACGATATCAACTTTGCCTCTTGTTACGCCGATCATATTATTGCCTTGAAAAACGGCCAGGTGATCACTCAGGGCGCGGTGAGCGAGGTGATCCAGTCGGCCGTGCTGTCCGATATCTATGAAACCTGGTTCGATATCGCCGAGATCCGCGGCCAGCGCATTTGCCTGTATTACGGTTAGGCCGCAGACTGATGATGCCTAGTAAGCGAGTGCTTTCTCCACATCAGGTTTGGCGCAGTGCTTGTGTCCACGTTCCAACAATAAGACGCCAAACAGCGTCAGGCCGCCGCCAATAACATGATAAGCAGCCAGAGAGTCATTCAATTCGGTGACGGAAAGATCACCACTGCCACCACCACTTGGGCATAGGGTAACTCGAGGGGTAAACGCCGGATCCGGCGTAAGTTACACCTCTCTTTTCCCGATGCAAACAGTTGGTAAGTTCCACATTGAGCCTACGTAACTACCACAGCCAGGTCGGTGAAATCCGGGCCGGGGTAAAAGCCATGAACAAAGTCATAGGGCCTGGTATGCCTGTTCGTCAGCCGGTCAGTCAAGGGCCGAAAGCCCGGTAGAAACAGGCTGTCCCGGTTCTTATTTGATCACAACGGCCTATTGAGACCGAAAGAATCGACCGAAATTACTAATGTCATAGTGGTGAAATATCGCGCTTGCGATGCAAGCTGTGATAACTAGGCTAACCTTAATGCGCCATGCAGAAGTTGTTCTGTTTTGTTTGCTCTCTGTCCGAGAGAGATTCTCTCTGATCGAGTTGAATAATAGAGGAGACAATGATGTTAGCCAGAAGGTGTAGTTATCCCCTGCAAAGTGACACTTCTCTCTATGTTTATATAACGATTAATCCGTGTTGCACCATAGAAATAGAGGTGCCGGAGAGGCG
The DNA here is from genome assembly GCF_046521305.1 of Oceanisphaera submarina. Taxonomy (NCBI): domain Bacteria; kingdom Pseudomonadati; phylum Pseudomonadota; class Gammaproteobacteria; order Aeromonadales; family Aeromonadaceae; genus Oceanisphaera; species Oceanisphaera submarina. Next base: position 2,131 of record NZ_JBKGFN010000013.1, read on the forward strand.
GCAGTATATTCGTAGTGCGTTAGAGCTTATGAATTTCAAGCCCACGGAACAGGGAATATTACTCGTGTGTAATGAAAAAGACAGAGACTCCCCCGGAAGTGTTCAGTTGGATCTTTCGCACGGTGACGCACTTGCGCTGTGTGAGTTGATTGATGAAGTGCATGAAGAACATGAAGAGTTAATGTCGATTCTATGCTATTGAAAGACTGCGCCGGCGATAAACAAATAAGAAGAGTGTGCTTGTGTTGTTCTATATGACAAATGATCGTTTCTGGGCCTGGCCTCGTCAGGCCCATCGTTTATTCTCCGCATTCACTCATTTCCGTATCTGTCGCGACGTTTAAACAGGCCACCCTATGCCGAGTTGCCTTCCAACAAGGGGTTGCTATGGACGCAGTCGTCACCGGGTGCGGAATACGCAGCCAGACGGTGGCTTGATGGGCGAGGGCAGCTCGCCCATCAGCAACTGCACCTGTATTTCGTGAATGCTACCAGCAAAGACGGCGGCTTAACGCTAACAAAAAATCAACAAACGGGATCACATAACCGGGAGGAGGGGGAGAGGGAAAATCAGGACAGGAGGCTCCCACCGAAGTGGGAGCCGTGTTGCTTCAGGCCACACAATCCACGAAATAGCGGGTGGTGCCCTGATCGTCTTCGGCGACCAGACCGTGAATATAGGTTTCAAAGCCGGGGAAGCGGCTGTTGAATTCGCGGGCGAATTTCAGGTAGCTGATGATGGTTTCGTTGAATACCTCACCGGGGATCAGCAGTGGAATACCCGGCGGGTAGGGCGCCACCATCACCGCCGTGGTGCGGCCGGCCAGTTCGTCCAGCGGCACCCGCTCCATTTGCTTGTGCGCCATCTTGGCGAAGGCATCGGCGGGCTTCATCGCCGGGACCAGATCCGACAGATACATCTCCGTGGTCAGCCTGGCAACGTCGTTTTCCTTGTAGATCTGGTGGATTTGATCGCAGAGATCACGCAGGCCCACCCGCTCGTAGCTGGGGTGGCCCTGAATGAACTTGGGCAACACCTTCCACAAGGGCACGTTGTTGTCGTAATCGTCCTTGAACTGCTGCAATTCGGTGACCATGCTGTTCCAGCGGCCTTTGGTGATGCCGATGGTGAACATGATAAAGAACGAATAGAGACCGGTCTTTTCGATCACGATACCGTGTTCGGCCAGATACTTGGTGACCACCACCGCCGGCATGCCGCTGTCGGAGAACTCGCCCTGCATGTTCAGTCCCGGCGTCAGTATGGTCGCCTTGATGGGATCGAGCAGGTTGAAGCCCGACTCTACCTCGCCGAAGCCGTGCCAGCTTTCGTCGGGGTGCAGCATCCAGGCATCGCGATCATCCAGGCCGTCATCGGTCAGATCATCCGGTCCCCAGACCTGGAACCACCAGTCGCTGCCGTATTCATCACCCACCTTGCGCATGGCGCGCCTGAATTCCAGAGCCTCTGCCAGTGACTCTTCCACCAGGGCGGTGCCACCAGGCTCTTCCATCATGGCCGCCGCCACGTCGCAGGAGGCGATAATGGCATACTGCGGGCTGGTGGAGGTGTGCATCAGATAGGCTTCGTTGAAGACGTCGCGGTCGAGACGATTGGCCTCGCCATCCTGTATCAGTATCTGTGACGCCTGTGACAGGCCGGCCAGCATTTTGTGGGTTGATTGGGTGGCAAAGACCATGGAGTCCTGACAGCGGTGGCGGCCTTCTCCGATGGCATGATAGTCACCGTAGAAGTCGTGGAAGGCGGCGTGGGGCAGCCAGGCTTCGTCGAAGTGCAGGGTTTCTATTTCACCGTCGAGCAGATGCTTGATCTCTTCCACGTTATAGAGAATACCGTCGTAGGTGGACTGGGTAATGGTCAGCACTCGCGGCTTGAGGCTCGGGTTCTTGGCCAGCAGTTCGCGGCAGAAGGGATTGGCTTCCATTTTTTCGCGGATGCGGGCCGGCTCGAATTCGCTGCGCGGTATGGGGCCGATAATGCCGTAATGATTACGGGTCGGCATCAGGAACACCGGTACGGCGCCGGTCATCATGATGGCGTGCAGTATCGACTTGTGACAGTTACGGTCGACCACCACTATATCGCCGGGCGCCACTGTTGAGTGCCACACTATCTTGTTGGAGGTGGAGGTGCCGTTGGTCACGAAAAACAGGTGATCGGCGTTGAAGATGCGAGCGGCATTACGCTCGCTGGCCGCCACCGGGCCTGTGTGATCGAGCAACTGGCCCAGTTCGTCCACCGAGTTACACACATCGGCCCGCAGCATATTCTCGCCGAAAAACTGGTGGAACATCTGACCGACCGGGGATTTCAGGAAGGCGACGCCGCCCGAGTGGCCGGGACAATGCCAGGAGTAGGAACCGTCCTGGGCATAATGGGTCAGGGCGCGGAAGAAGGGGGGCGCCAGGGTGTCCAGGTAGCCCTTGGCCTCGCGGATGATATGCCGGGCCACGAAATCGGGAGTATCTTCGTGCATGTGAATGAACCCATGCAGTTCGCGCAGTATGGCATTGGGAATATGACGGGCGGTGCGAGTCTCGCCGTAGAGATAAATGGGGATATCCGGGTTGCGATGGCGTATCTGTTCCACGAAGCGGCGCAACTGTTCCAGCACCGAGTGGGCTTCTTCATGGCTGCCGGCCAGCTCTTCGTCATCGATGGACAGCACGAAGCCGGCGGCCCGGCTCTGCTGCTGGGCGAACGAGGTCAGATCACCGTAACTGGTGTAACCCACCACATCCATACCGGCCTTCTCGATGGCGGCGGCCAGTTCACGAATGCCCGAGCCGCTGGTGTTCTCGGAGCGAAAATCTTCATCAATAATGATGATGGGGAAATAAAAGCGCATCGGGTTTCCTTGAGTTTCCGGTAAAGATGCTCGATAACCGAGCCCGTCCTGAGCCTATTCTACTGCTTAGTGTCGGGGCTGACAAAAAATGGTTATGCACAACTGATGATTAAAAATGAAGAAAAGTGGAGGCGTGCCCTCACTGGAAATCCCGGTTAACTGCAGGCACTATTTGCAGTCACCCTTCGCTGATGATGACGAGCTTCGATGAACTTTATGGCTAAAGCCGCAGGCTGGTTACTGGCTGCGGTGGTGCTGACCGGCTGTGCCGCCTCGCCGCCCCGCAACCCGGAAAATATCTGCGCCATTTTCGAGCAGCATGGCAGCTGGCACAAGGCCGCCCAAAAAACACGGGAAAAATGGGGCGCGCCTGTACATGTGACCATGGCGATGATGTATCAGGAAAGCAGCTTCAAACACGATGCCCGGCCGCCGATGCGTTATTTTCTGTTTATCCCTTACGGTCGGGCCTCCAATGCCTATGGCTATGCCCAGGCCAAGAAAGCCACCTGGGGCGATTATCAGCGTGAAAGCGGCAACGGCTGGTCGAGCCGGGACGACTTCGACGATGCCATCGACTTCATGGGCTGGTACATGAGCAAGACCAGCAGGATCAACGGTGTGTCGAAGTGGGATGCCTATGGTCAGTACCTGAACTATCACGAGGGCTGGGGTGGCTACCGCCGCGGCAGCCACCATCGCAAAGGCTGGCTGCTGAAAACATCACGCAAGGTAGAAGCCCGCGCCAAACGCTACGCGGGCCAGTACTGGCAGTGCAAGGACCGGTTAAACCGCGGCTGGTTTGGCTGAAGCCGCCTGAGCCAGATAGCGGGTCATTTCCGGCTCCGGCACCATGCCGCCGCCGGTAGCCCACACCAGGTGATGAGCCCGGGCCAGTCGATCCGGAGTCAGCCCGAGTCGTTTGCGGTAGCCTTCGGTTTCTTGCAATACCCGCACAGGACCGACCATACCGGCCAGGGCGGAGGGCTCCAGACGAATATTTTCCTGCTCGTGCAGTAATCCCAGCAGGCTCAGCATCTCTTCATCGCTCAGGGTGTAGAAACCGTCGAGCATGGGCGCCATGGTGCGACCCACGAAGCCGGAGGCGCGGCCCACGGCCAGGCCGTCGGCGGCGGTGATATTGTCGATGCCGAGATCCTGTACCGAAATATGGTCGTGCAGACCGGTATAGACCCCCAGCAGCATGCAGGGCGAGTGGGTCGGCTCGGCAAAGATACAGTGTACCGCGTCGCCAAAGGCCAGCTTGAGGCCAAAGGCCACGCCGCCGGGGCCACCACCCACGCCGCAGGGCAGATAGACAAACAGCGGATGCTCCTTGTCTACCTTGATATGTTGTTGCGCCAGTTGGGCCTTGAGCCGTTCTCCGGCAACCGCATATCCCAGAAACAGCTGCACCGAGTTTTCATCGTCCACGAAGTGGCAGTTGGGATCCTGTTCGGCTTCCGCCCGGCCCTGAGCCACCGCCACCGAGTAGTCACTCTCGTATTCCACCACTGTCACCCCGTGGCTGCGCAGCATGTTCTTCTTCCACTGACGAGCATCGGCCGACATGTGCACACTGGCCTTGAAGCCCAGTTTGGCGCTGATGATGCCGATAGACAGCCCCAGGTTGCCGGTGGAGCCGACGGCGATGCTGTACCGACCGAAAAACTCGCGAAATTCCTCGCTGTGCAGACGGGCATAATCGTCGTCCAAATGCAGCAGACCGGCTTTCAGCGCCAGCTTTTCCGCGTGTTGCAGCACCTCGTAGATGCCTCCGCGGGCCTTGATGGAGCCGGAAATGGGCAGCTGGCTGTCCAGTTTCAGCAGCAGACTGCCATCGATGGACTGGTCATAGCGTTTCGTCAGCGCCTGTTGCATGGCCGGGATGGCCTGCACCGGCGATTCCAGCAAGCCACCGCCGGAGGCTGTTTCGGGAAAGGCGGCGCAGAAATAGCGGGAAAATCGGGTCAGTCGCTGGCTGGCATCGGCGACATCACTGGCGGTCAAACCCACGGCGGGCAAGGCCTGTTCGACAGGTTGCCGTTCAGGATTGAACCAGCTGAGCGGTTGCAGTGCCATCAGCGCGTCGACAAGAGGATGAGTCTGGCAGAGATGAGCGATAGCCTCTCTGGAGTAGCTGGGGTGTGAGTGCATGGTATCGAGTCCTGAAAATGGGCTCGGGACAGTATACCAGCCGGAAAGGAGATGGCTGTAGTGATGCCATTCCTCCCCGGCGATAAAGATCACTGTTTGGCGAAGTAATCCTTGGTCAGGCGGAACACGACAGGACTCAGCAGGGCCAGTGCAATCAGGTTGGGAATGGCCATCATGGCGTTCATGGTATCGGCCATCAACCAGATAAACTCCAGCGACTGGGTGGCGCCGATAGGCAGGGCGAGCACCCAGGCGATGCGGAAGGGCACTATCGCCTTGACGCCAAACAGAAACTGCACGCACTTCTCGCCATAGAAACTCCAGCCGAGGATGGTGGTGAAGGCGAAGATGGCCAGTGCCACAGCCACTATGTATTCTCCGCCGGGAATGGCCAGCGAGAAGGCCAGGGTAGTAAGCGAAGCCCCGGCTTCACCGCTGGTCCAGCTGCCGGTGACTATGATGGCCAGACCGGTAATGGAACAGACTACTATGGTATCGATAAAGGTGCCCAGCATGGCGATCAAGCCCTGGCGCACCGGGCTGTCGGTTTTGGCGGCAGCATGGGCAATGGGCGCACTGCCGAGGCCTGCCTCGTTGGAAAAGACCCCGCGCGCCACCCCGAAACGAATGGCGGCCCACACGGCGGCGCCGGCAAAGCCACCCTGGGCGGCCACGGGGCTGAAGGCATGTTCGATAATCAGACCGAAGGCGGCGGGAATGGCGCTCAGGTTCATGGCCAGTACCACCATGCCGGCACTGAAGTAGGCTACCGTCATCAGTGGTACCAGCTTGCCGGCCACCTCGGAGATCCAGCGGATACCACCAATCAGTACCATGCCCACCAGCACCATCAGTACTATGCCGGTGGTGACATGGGATATACCAAAGGAGGAGTCGAGGGCATCGGCCACCGAGTTGGCCTGCACCGTATTACCGATACCGAAACCGGCGATGCCGCCGAAGACGGCGAAGGCGATTCCCAGCCAGGCCCACTTGGCGCCGAGGCCGTTCTTGATGTAGTACATGGGGCCGCCGACGTGGTTGCCGAGCTTGTCGGTTTCCCGATACTTGACCGCGCAGACCGCCTCGGCATATTTGGTGGCCATACCGACCAGGGCAGTCATCCACATCCAGAACAGGGCGCCGGGTCCGCCGAAGAAGATAGCGGTGGCTACCCCGGCGATGTTACCCGTCCCTATGGTGGCGGAAAGCGCCGTCATCAGGGCATTGAACGGCGAGATTTCACCACTGCCGGCTTCGGCTTTGGAAAACAGCAGCCTGAAGCCCGTACCCAGTTTGCGGATGGGCATCAGGCCGAGCCCGAGCTGAAGGTAGAGGCCGAGCCCCAGGATACCCACCAGCATGGGGACGCCCCAGACCACGCCATTGATTGAAGTCAGTAATTCGGTAAGCAATTCCATCTGCGCGGCTCCTCGCGTGAATAATATTGAATCAACAGGACTTTACTGTACTAGCCTAGCGCTGTTTTCGGTAAATGAATAATGATTTTATGTGTCGGATGGAACCGAAAAAAAATGACGCAGTAGCAGGCGACATTGCTGGATGACGGCTTTTTGCCCGGGCAGGCCCTGTTGTCGTGCCACCTCGGCAGGAACAGCACCGGGTGCCAGTAGCGCATGGAGCAGTTGTTGCTGGCACCGAGACAGGGGCGTGAGCGGCGCGTTCGCCTGTATAAAACGGGCCAGGGCCGCTTGATCGCACAACAGATCCCGGTGGTAGAAGGCGAAGTCATGGGCGATGGTGTTATCACGGGTGGCGGCCGAAGCGGGGGGGAGCAGTTTCAGGTGCCGCCGCCAGGCATCGGGCAGATCTCGCAGCAGCCCCCGACGGTAAAAGGTCAGGTTGGCGCTGAACTGGCCCTGCCACAACGGCAACATTTGTTGCGCTTGAGGGGAACGTGGCCACAGCATCATGGCCGCATGCAGGCCGCTGGCTCCATCGATACCGAGACCGATACGCACGGCGCCGAAGCCGTTGTTTTGCCAGAAGTCCAGCAACTCGGTGCTGGCCCCGAAGCTGGCACCGAGAAAATCGTACTCTTGCTGCTGTGATTCCAGCTGCAGCCAGTTTAGTAGCCGTGACCCGATGCCCTGCTGCTGGCAATGGGGATGGACCACGATACGCATCACCCGTTGGTAGCTGAACCGGCAAGCTTCCTCAATGCCGCCATGAAAGGCCAGCGACTGGGGTAACAGATGGCCGCGAGGGCGGCGCTGGCCGCGCCAGATGGCCTGACCGAGCGCAGGAGGCAGTGCGCCCTCCCGGGTCAGCAGGGCGGCGGCCACCGGAATAGCGGCACGAAAGGCGACCACCAGGCTCAAGTCGGGGGCGTCCAGCAGCTGGCGCAGATCGCTGGGGCGGGTCTGATAGTGGGCCAGGATCAGCAGGCCGAACAGCTGCTGCAACAGCCGTTCATCGTCCAGCAACTGTTGGCGGTTGACCCTGCGCAGGGTCAGTTCGCCTTCCCGAGGCGGCGTGGCCGGGTCCGCATCGAGGGCGAGCAACCGGAATACCAGTGGCTCCAGCGGATCTCGCAGGCTCCAGCGTGCCGGCGTATCCATATGAACCTTCTTCCAGTCAGGCACCAATGCCGTCAGCGCCGGCTGAAACTTCAGCTGAAAGCCCAGTCCGGTCCCTTCGTAGCCGTGCTCAGTGCTGGCGAAGAGACAGCAATAGCGTCGGGCCAGGGTCAGTAGCATGGGCACAGGAATGGCGGCAGCTTCGTCGATCAGCAGTATGTCTGCATCTGGCTGTTGGGCCAGCAGGGCGTCCGGGGCAATAAAGTCCAGTGGCCCATCACATTGCGCCAGCGCCTGGGCGGCGGCCCCCGGGCTGGGAGCGGTCAGCAATACCCGGTAGTCGGCGGCGAGCAGTCGTTCGGCAGCCAGTCCCAGCAGACAGGACTTGCCCCGGCCCCGGTCGGCGGTCAGTACCAGCGGCTGTCGGCGGCGGGCGGCTTGCAGCATCATTGCCAGCGCATGGCGTTGCTGCGAGTTCAGGCAGCCTCGGCGGTCGCGCACTGGCTGCCAGAGAGTGCGAGACAACGCGGGCAGGGCGGGAAAGGGGCTTGATTGATGCCAGAGCAGCACCTCTGCGTCCTGTCGTAACAGGGAGGTAAAACGATGCAGAAAATGGCTGTTGATCCCTGCGGCCTGTTCCGGCAGGGCCACATAGCGCACCAGATCCGGATCTGCATAAGCCGGCCATTCACACAGGGGCGGGCACAGCAGCAACACAATGCCACCGGCCATGACGGCACCGGCGGCGGCGCCGAAGGCATCCGGATGCAGGCCGCTATAGGCGTTGAACACCAGGCTGTCGTATTCTTGGCCGAGAGCCACCTGAAACTTGCTCTGGGGGCAAGACGCTCGAGCGGCGGCTGCCTCGCCCAGCCAGAGGCAATTACCGTTGCCGTTGTCATCGACGAGTTCGCCGGCCCGGGCTATGGCCCACTCCTGGCTGCCACTCAGCACCAGCAGGCGGCGTTCGCCGTTGTGGCGCAGCTGCCGGCGCCAGTGTGACCATTCAGTCAAAAATGCGTTCGCCATTTTCGTCGATCACCCGCCTGGCCTTGGCGATCATCAGTTCGGCGGCCTGCTCGGCCGACGGCAGCAGATCTGAACGGATCAGCCGATACTCCTGCAGCTTCCCGTCTTTTAGCCGGGTGATGCGACCGTGCAGCCGGTACTGGCCGCCCTCGGCCATGGGCTCGGGGTAGATGTCGAAGCCCTGGTAGGATGCGGGCTCAACACGGGGAGCGGCAGCAGAGGCACCTTGTTGGCACCATTTTTTTAGCCAGTTGAACATGGCGATGAGTTTTCCTGTAACGGTGAATAAGGTCGCCATCAAAAAAGGCGCCGCTGCGGCGCCTTGCAACAGCAGACCGGGTTACTTCCTGACGCGCATTATCACGTCTTCGGCCAGGGTCACGGCACCGCCTTGCTTGATGACTTCCTTGACCTCATCCATGTTGGATATAACCACGGGAGTCAGGGTGGACCTGGCCTTGGCTTCCAGCAGCGCGAGATCGAACTCGATGATGGTGTCGCCTTTTTTCACCTGCTGGCCTTCCCGGGCGATGCGGGTAAAACCTTCACCCTTGAGCTCCACGGTGTCGATGCCGAAGTGGACGAAGAGTTCCAGGCCTGAATCGGATTCGATAGAGAAGGCATGATTGGTTTCGAATATCTTGCCGATGGTGCCGTTGCAGGGGGCAACCATCTTGTTGCCGCTGGGTTTGATTGCGATGCCGTCACCCACTATTTTTTCGGCGAACACCACATCCGGTACTTCTTCGATGGCGACCAGCTCACCGGAAAGAGGGGCGAAGATATCGATGCCGCTGGTCTCACCGGTATCGTCAGACACCATTCTTTTCAGTTTATCGAACAGACCCATAATATCAGCTCCTGGCATTATTTTATGATGATGATAACAGACGGACTTTCTCAAGAGAAAGGGGGTAAATCGATCCGAAAATATTAAGCTTGGGCAAAGACTTCCATCATTGTAAGGGCTGGAGCGTCAATGTACATGGGGAGCTTGAGAAGGGAGGAATATTCGACGAGAGTCGAGGCTGTACTGCGCCTTTTTGCCCGGTATTCCCGCCTTCTGCGCGGGAATACCGGGAGCTTCCGGAAAACCTGACTGGACTTGTGTCCATACCGGCGTCACTTGCCCTGGCTACAGCACCTGTGGCAAGTGATTTATCCTATCAGGCTTGCAGTTCCTGCTCGGTGAAGATGCCCTGGAACAGGGCGGTGCTGAGATAACGCTCGCCGGAGCTGGGCAGTATCACCACTATGGTCTTGTCGGCAAACTCGGGCAATTCGGCCAGGCGATTGGCGGCCACCACGGCGGCGCCAGAGCTGATGCCGGCCAGAATGCCTTCATCCTTCATCAGGCGGCGGGCCATCTCGATGGCATCTTCGCTGGATACCTGCTCGACCCTGTCGATCAAAGACAGATCCAGGTTGCCGGGAATAAATCCGGCGCCGATGCCCTGAATCTTGTGCGGACCAGGCTTGAGTTCTTCACCGGCCAGGGCCTGAGTGATCACCGGTGATTCGACCGGCTCGACGGCAACAGTGGTAATGGCCTTGCCCTTGGTGTTCTTGATATAGCGGGACACACCGGTGAGGGTGCCGCCGGTGCCGACGCCGGCCACGAACACATCGATCTCGCCGTCGGTATCATCCCACAGTTCGGGACCGGTGGTTTTCTCATGGATTTCCGGGTTGGCCGGGTTGTTGAATTGCTGCAGCAGCACGTATTTTTCCGGTGCCGTTTCTTTCAGCTCCATGGCTTTTTCGATGGCGCCTTTCATGCCTTTGGCACCATCGGTCAGTACCAGAGTGGCCCCGAGGGCTTTCAGCAGCTGACGGCGTTCCATGCTCATGGTGTTGGGCATGGTCAGGGTAATGGCGTAGCCACGAGAGGCGGCCACGAAGGCCAGCGCAATACCGGTGTTACCGCTGGTGGGCTCAATCAGCTCTTTGCCGGGTACCAGTTCACCCCGTTTTTCGGCATCCCATATCATGTTTGCGCCGATACGGCACTTGACGCTGAAACTGGGGTTGCGGCTTTCTATCTTGGCCAGTACTCGTCCCTTGCTGACCCGGTTCAGTTTGACCAGCGGAGTATGACCAATGGTCAGTGAGTTATCTTCAAAAATGTTGCTCATCACGGCTATCCCTAAGGTTCAGTAACACCAGAAGTATCTATATTGTCAGCTTAACCATTCTTTATAGAATGAGAAATGACGAATGGTTATAACCATATGTTATAAAGTGATAGGTTGGTATTCCATTGTTGTCGAACTGACAGGTGGTGCATGAATCAAGGGTCTGTTATCAAGGTAGGTCATGAAGGGGATATTATCCCTTGATGTATGTCCGGGTGTACTGTGAAACTTGGCAGGTATTCAATTCAGGGAATGGGCGAGCAGCAAAATGATGAGCGGTGAAATGACAGGGTTTCGTGTGGTGTTCGGGCTGTGGTTGCTGTTTTGTGCCGCTATGAGCAGCGCGGCTGCCTCCTCCTGGCAGGACGAGCCCGAAGCTCGTCTGCAGTTGCATCAACAGGGGCTGGAACTGGCGCTGGCCGATGTGCACCCCATGCTGACCCTGTGGTGGCAACAGGCGGTGTCGGTTGATAGCGCCTCCGATGAAGCTGACGATCGTTTATTGCTGGGTATGCAGGCATTCTGGCGATATTGGGCTTCGTTATCCTTCGTTGATCGCCAGTATCTGAGTACCACTGACGTTCCTCTTTTGTTCCAGGAGCAGGACAAGAGCGAATTGCTGTTGGCGGCGGAGCAGCGGCGCCGCCATGTTCTGGTACAGAAGCTGGCGCCGGGTTACGCCTCTCATGAACAATTGCAGCAGCAGCTGGCCCGGCTGCTGGCACTGAATGTTGAGCCCTGGCCCGCGCTGCGTACCGCAACCGTCCGTCCTGGAGAACGTGTCGCCGTGGTTCCCCATATTCGTGAGCGACTGCGGCTGCTGGGCGATATGCCGGCGGAGACTGGAGCCTCCCTTTCCGTCGTGTCTGATGACACAGGTGCTCCTTATGACACCGATGACAGCGATACCGTCAGCCCGATCGACAATGCCGCTGTCCTCGACAGCAGCCGTGTGGTCGATGGCGTTGTGGTGTCCGATGACAGAGTGTCGCTTGATGGCATCCGGAGCGCATTCGTCGATGTCAGCCCCATCCATGACCCAGAAGTATATGATGCGGATCTGGAACGGGTTGTTCGTGATTTTCAGCAGCGACATGGTCTGCAGGTAGACGGTGTTATCGGTCCCCAGACCTTCGCCTGGCTGGATGTGGCTCCACTTCGGCGGGCCCAGTTGCTGATGCGCAGCATGCTGAGAACCCTGATTGGCGACAAGTTGCCGTCGTCCTATCTGCTGGTGAATATTCCCGAATACCGTCTACGACTTTATCAGGACCAGGTGGTGGTGCTGGACAGTGACGTGATCGTCGGTAAAGGCCAGCGCAGGACCCCCATTATGTCCAGCAAGATCACCAATGTGGTGCTCAACCCGCCCTGGAATGTACCGCGTTCCATTATCGAAAGGGACATAGTGCCCAGGCTGTACCGGGAGCCCGATTATATCGAGCGGGAAGGCTTCGAGGTGCTCGATGGTGCCGGCCTGGTGCCCAGGGCCGAATGGCAGGCCCGGCTTTATAACGGCGGTGGTTTTCCCTATCGATTACGGCAAAAACCAGGAGCCCGCAATGCCCTCGGTGCCTATAAGTTTCATCTCCCCAACGACGATGCCATCTATCTGCATGACACTCCGGGCCGTAGCCTCTTTTCCCGCGACAGCCGGGCACTCAGCTCCGGTTGCGTACGGGTAGAGGGCGCGGAACAGCTGGCCAACTGGTTGTTGAGTGGACAAATGAGCCCGGAGCGGCTGGCGGCATTGAAAGGCAGCGGTGTCACTCGTTGGTTGCGGGTGGCTCAGCCCTTGCCGGTGTTCATGGTGTACTGGCCGGGCTGGCTGGGCTCCGATGGTTTGCCCCGCTTTCGCAACGATATTTATGATTTCGATCGAGCCTTGTCCAGCCCCTTCACTTCCGGCTAGCCTCAACCCGGTCAGGCCGTCGTTTACGGCGGCCTTATAACCAATGGTTGTTGATTATTTAATCCTTTATAGGATAATTTCCGCCCGTTTGTTATGCATACGGTGACATCGAATAACCGAAAGGCAATGCCTGTAGCGGGCGAAGGCGGCCTTCTGTTCAGCTCTCCCTTGGTAGCGCTTGCCTGATCAACCGGGCTTGGGTCTGGCTGATGTCCCCTTGTTGTATTGAAAAATGAGTTTGAAATAATGTTTGAAAGAGAAAATATGTTGAAGCGTGGCGTGGATCGTCGTCGCTTTTTAATGGGAATGGGTGGTCTGGGGATGGCGTCACTGGTGTCGCTGCCGGCACAGGCCAGTTTGTCCGCTCCGGTACGCAAGTTGAGCCTGCACAATCTACACACCGGTGAACAGGTCACTGCCAGCTTCTGGGAAGAAGGCCATTACCTCAAGGAAGGACTCAGCACCTTTAACCAGGTGATGCGCGACTTTCGCAGTAACGAGGTACATGACATCGACCCCAAGCTGTTCGATCAGCTGTTTTTGCTGCAACATCGGTTGGGCAAAGCCGGAGAGATCCAGATTATCTCCGGCTATCGTTCACCCAAAACCAATGCCATGCTGCGCCAAAACAGCAACGGCGTGGCCAAGAAGAGCTTTCATATGCAGGGAAAAGCCATCGATCTGCGCTTGCCCGAGGTGCCGCTGGCCGACGTCCGCAAGGCCGCCTTGCAGCTGAAGGTAGGCGGAGTCGGCTATTATCCCTCGTCAGATTTTATTCATCTCGACACCGGGCCGGTACGTAGCTGGGGGTAATGATCGACCCACAGAGCGGTGGCGCCGCAAATCGCCACCGGCATGATCAGCAGATTAATAAATGGCAAGCCGGAGCAGAGTGCGACGCTGGCACCAAAGCCCCAGCTGAGCCGTCTTTTCTGCGCCAGTGAGCGGCGCATCACATCAAAATCGATCTTGTGATTATCGAACGTGTAGTCGCAATACTGAATGGCCATCATCCAGGCGCTGAACGCAAACCAGATCAGCGGCGCCAGGGTTTGTCCGAAGGCGGGCACCAGAAACAGCAGCAGGCAGCCGAAGGCGCGGGGTATATAATAGGTCATCTTGCGCACTTCACGGCCCAGCATGCGGGGAGTATCCCGCACCAGAGCGGCCCAGCTGCTGTCGGGCAGTTTCTTTCCCGTCAGCTTCTGCTCTACCCGTTCGGCCAGCAGGCCGTTGAAGGGGGCGGCCAGCAGGTTGGCAAAACTGGTGAACATCAGCGAAAACACCACGGCGATGGTGATAATGGCCAGAGGCCAGAGCAGATAGCTCAGCCACTGCAGATAGCCTGGAATCATCCCCTCAAACCAGGTAAACAGCTGCCCCAGCTGCAAGTAAAGCCAGTAAAAGGCGCCACCGAACAGCAGTAGATTGATCGCCAGCGGAATCAGCACGAAGAGGCGTAAATCCGGCTCCCGGATCAGGGACAACCCCTTGAGCAGATACTGTGGACCGCTGGCCGTATGGTAAGTGGCAGGCATTAAGGCTTCCTTTAGAAAAAAACATATATTAGAGAGCCTTGGGCGGGCTGCCAAGCCCGGGGATGGAAGTCGTCGCGAAGCAGCCTGTCGTAGCACAGGGTAAACGACAGCGGGTATGAATTCTGTCTGTATCCGGCCCCAGGCATCCTGACAGCACCAGTATCGGTCCTCTGAGGGATAAATAGGTGCAAAATGCGTGTTTTTATCCGTTACTCACCGAGATGACTCTTGTCAAACCCGTATGGTAAACATACCCTTGTCGGTGTCTTTGATAATATGCTGGCTCGAGTCATCAGATTACCGCTTGCGTTGGCAACATGGCTGAATACAGGCAAAAACTTTAGAGAAGCGATAATGCAGGATTTGCGAATTATCTTGATCATTCTGGGTGCGGTGGCCATTGCCGCCTTGCTGATCCACGGGCTGTGGACCAGCCAGAAAGGACGTCAAAAGCCGATGCGTGAAAAACCGATAGGCAAGGTAGTGAATGGAGCGGCCGGCGACGACGACTTTGATCGTGATGGTATCGGCAAGGTGCGGGTACTGGGTACGCACAAGGCCGAAACCTTGCGCCGTGAGCATGAAGACGAGAATGACTGGCAAACATCCCCGCATTTTTCTGCCATTAACGACGACGATGAAGACGAACCCGGCATCGGACTGACGCCGACGACACCTTCGCCGGCTAAAAAAGCCGCTTCTGCCGCCAGGCCTTTTTCTGCAGACAAACCGGTCGTTGCCGAAACCGAATTACAGCAACGTGAGCGCCAGTATCGCCAGGGTGAGATTGATCCCCTGTTCGACGAGCCGGCTGCCCCGGCGCCCAGCGCCGACATCGTCGAGCCGCAGTATGCTCCCGAGCCAGAGCTTGCACCCGACCCCGTCCATGATGCCGAGCTGGAATCAGTCCCCGAGGTGGCCGCTCCGCGGCGAGAAGTCCCCAAGACCTGGCAGGACGTTTATGTCATCAATCTGGTGGCCCGTCCCAATCAGCAGTTGGCAGGCGGCGAATTGACCCGGGCCCTGACTGACGCCGGTTTCTGTTTCGGTGACATGGATATTTTTCATCGCCACCAGACCCCGACCCCTCAGGGTGAGGCGCTGTTCAGCCTGATCAACATGGTCAAGCCCGGCACCTTCAACCTCAATGCCATGGCCCAATTCAGCACCCCCGGGGTGTCGATGTTCATGCAGCTACCGAAACCCGGTATGGCCAAGAATCATTTCAATCTGATGGTGCAAACGGCCGAAAACATGGCCGAAGATCTGGATGCCCTGCTGCTGGATGGCCAGCGTAGTCCGCTCAGCCCCGATTATCTGGCCCATTGCCGCGAGCAGCTGAGAAACTACGACAGTCAGGCCCAATAACCATATTGTGCCCTGTAACCTTGATTGTAATAATAAAGTGCGGCCGAGGGCCGCACTTTTTGTTTAAGCGGAATAGCCCCATGAACGATACCCAAGCCCGAATTCTTGCCCTGCGCGAACAACTCGACACCTATAACGAACAATATTATGTGGCCGATGCCCCCACGGTGCCGGATGTGGAGTACGACCGGCTGATGCGCGAGCTGATCGCGCTGGAGCAGGCTCATCCCGAATGGCTGGACTCGAGCTCGCCCAGCCAGAAGGTAGGCGGTGCTCCGGTCTCTGCCTTCCCCGAGGTACGCCACGCCCTGCCGATGCTGTCGCTGGATAACGTGTTCAGTGACGATGAGCTGGCCGCCTTCGAAAAACGTCTGCACAGCCGGCTTGGCAGTGACGCCCCCATCGAGTTCTGCTGTGAGCCCAAGCTCGACGGCCTGGCGGTGAGCCTGCTGTATGAACGGGGCAGGCTGGTACAGGCCGCCACCCGGGGCGACGGCAGCACCGGCGAAGGTATTACCGAAAACGTGCGTACCATCAAGGCGATACCGCTCAGGCTGAGAGGCGACGACTGGCCGGCCCGACTGGAAGTGCGCGGCGAAGTCTTCATGCCCAGCGCCGGATTCGAACGAATGAACGAGGCGGCCCGGGCCTGCGGTGACAAGGTGTTTGCCAACCCGCGCAACGCCGCCGCCGGCAGCCTGCGCCAGCTG
Source organism: Oceanisphaera submarina (assembly GCF_046521305.1). NCBI lineage: Bacteria > Pseudomonadati > Pseudomonadota > Gammaproteobacteria > Aeromonadales > Aeromonadaceae > Oceanisphaera > Oceanisphaera submarina. The sequence goes on from NZ_JBKGFN010000013.1 coordinate 18,390, forward strand.
GACTCACGAGTGACCGCCAAGCGGCCGCTGGCCTTTTACTGTTACGGGGTCGGCCTGGTCGAAGGCGAACCGCTGGGCGAGCGTCATTTCGATATTCTGCAACGGCTCAAGGGCTGGGGGCTGCCGGTCAGCCCCGAGGTGAAACGCATGCAGGGGAGGGCCGGCTGTGAGCAATATCACGATGATATTCTGCACCGGCGCGATCGGCTGCCCTACGAAATCGACGGGGTTGTCTACAAGGTGGACGAACTGGCGCTGCAGGAGCGGCTCGGCTTTGTGGCCCGGGCGCCGCGTTGGGCCACCGCCCACAAGTTTCCGGCGCAGGAAGAGCTGACACGGCTGCTGAATGTGGAATTTCAGGTCGGTCGCACCGGCGCCATTACCCCGGTCGCCAAGCTGGAGCCGGTGCGGGTGGCCGGGGTGATGGTGTCCAATGCGACCCTGCACAACGCCGACGAAATTGCCCGGTTGGGGGTGATGATTGGCGATACGGTAATAGTGCGCCGGGCCGGAGACGTGATCCCCCAGGTGGCGGCGGTGGTACTGGACCGACGGCCCGAAGATGTCCGAGCCATCGATTTTCCGGCTTGCTGCCCCGTATGCGATTCGGACATTGAGCGTATCGAAGGGGAGGCGGTGGCTCGCTGTACCGGCGGCCTCTTCTGTGCCGCTCAACGCAAGGAGGCGATCAAGCATTTCTCTTCGCGCAAGGCGCTGGATATAGAGGGACTGGGCACCAAACTCATCGATCAGTTGGTGGAGCAGGACAAGATCAAGACCCCGGCGGATTTGTTTCGGCTGAATCATCAGGATCTGGCGGGGCTGGAACGAATGGGCGACAAATCGGCCACCAAGTTACTGACGGCACTGGAGAAGGCGCGCAGCACTACCCTGGCTCGCTTTCTCTATGCGCTGGGGATACGGGAAGTAGGGGAGGCGACCGCCAACAACCTGGCGCAACACTTTCTGACCCTGGAGGCGGTGATGAACGCTGAGGTAGACAGCCTGTTGGCGGTGCCGGATGTGGGCGAAATTGTGGCCAAGCACCTTTACTATTTCTTCCGCCAGCCTCATAACCTGGAGGTGGTACTGGCGCTGACGGATCCTCGGGAACAGGGTGGTTGCGGTCTGCACTGGCCGACGATTGAACCGGTGGCCGTCGATGCCCAGCCGCTGGCGGGGCAGACCTTTGTGCTGACCGGTACCCTGACGCAATTGTCCCGTAGCGATGCCAAGACGGCACTGCAGGCGCTGGGCGCCAAGGTAGCAGGATCGGTATCGGCCAAAACCAGTTGCGTGGTGGCCGGTGAAGCGGCAGGCTCCAAGCTGGTGAAGGCCCAGGAGCTGGGCATCGACATCATGGACGAAGACGGACTGCTGATGTTGCTGGCAGAACACAGGTAAAAGAGTTGTGAGTAAGCACTCAGTCTCTGCGCCACAAGTTTTTTGATAACAGCAGGAAATCGGGCAAAGGGCACTATTTTGCCGACATGCCGTATGACATGACACTCGCTGTTTCAGCCTACTGCGAATATTCACTGGATATTCGGTCAGGCCGAAACGGCTCGTCACGGCGAGAAAACTCGCCCCTGGGGGCTCAGCCGCCCCATCTGACCGCCAGGGATGGAATTTACTGAGCGTTACATGGATGCACTTGAAGCGTGTCGGGGGAGGTAACCCTGTGGCCTCATTGTGTCGCAGGCCGACTCTGGTTACTGAGTGGTCAGCATGCTGAATTCCTGGCCCATGCGGCGAAAGGCGTTCAGCAGCAGGCCCTTGTCTCTGACTTCCAGATAATGCAGTTGGCCGCTGCTGTTGAGCACCAGGGTCAGGTCCTGACCGGCGCGCAGGTTACTGAGCGGCTTGTAGGACGGCTCTGCCCGCACCAGGGCAATAAGATCATGACCCGGCAACTGCCATTGGCGGAACAGGGCGGCCAGTGTCTCGCCCTGGGCCAGGGTGTGATCGATGCGCTTGCCGCCATCGGGTACCGGAATTTCCCGTTTTTCGGCCGCAGACAGCGGCAGACTCAGGCTGCCGGTTACCGGTGCCGCCAATGGCGCTGGCGCCGGTTGCCAGGCCAGCAGCAGCAACCAAGCGGGTACCAGTGCCAGTAACCCGATTTTGTGTATGCGGGGTAGCCGCGGCCAGCAATCCAGTGCCTGGCCCAGCCCTTGCCTGGCAGGCAGGGTCAGTTGATTTAGTTTGGTGCCGAAAGAATCCGGCTTGTTCTGTTTCATTGCTGATTGTCTTCTGGTCATGATTAGGCACCTCGTGGCCATCAGTGTATCTGCGGGCCGTGCGGCCGACAAGCGGTCGGGCAGCTCCTTTTGAAGCGTTTGTTGCTGGCGACGCGACCAACTCGATGACAAAGCGTTTAACCCGTTACAGGCGGGTGCTAAAATAGTCGCCACTTTGTTTAACCCAAGCTCATTTGGGCTTTATTTACCAGCTAAGGCAGAAAGAATGACAGTTAAAACGCGGTTTGCTCCCAGCCCCACCGGCTTTCTCCACGTAGGTGGTGCCCGTACGGCCCTGTATTCCTGGCTCTATGCCCGTCATCAGCAGGGTGAATTCGTGCTGCGTATCGAAGATACCGATCTGGAACGCTCCACTCAGGAGGCCATCGACGCCATCCTGGAAGGCATGAACTGGCTGGGACTGAACTGGAACGAGGGTCCCTATTATCAGACTCAGCGTTTTGACCGTTATAACGCGCTTATCGAGCAGTTGCTGGCCGAAGGCAAAGCCTATAAATGCTACTGCTCTCGCGAGCGACTGGATGCGCTGCGTGAGCAGCAGATGGCCGACGGCGAAAAGCCTCGCTACGACGGTACCTGCCGTCACGGCGCTCATGAGCACGCCGCCGATGCACCTTGTGTCATCCGCTTCAAGAACCCGACCGAAGGTACAGTTGTATTCGAGGATCATGTACGAGGTCGCATCGAAACCGGCAACAATCAGCTGGACGATCTCATCATTCGCCGCACCGATGGCGCACCCACCTATAACTTCTGTGTGGTGGTGGACGACTGGGATATGGAAATCACCCATGTGGTTCGCGGCGAAGACCATATCAACAACACCCCGCGCCAGATCAACATTTATCAGGCTCTGGGCGCGCCGGTGCCGGAATTTGCCCATGTGTCGATGATTCTGGGCGACGACGGTGCCAAGCTGTCCAAACGCCATGGCGCGGTCAGTGTGATGCAGTACCGGGACGACGGCTATCTGCCTCAGGCGCTGCTCAACTATCTGGTACGTCTGGGCTGGTCCAATGGTGATCAGGAAATCTTCTCGCTGGAAGAGATGATCGAACTGTTCTCGCTCGACGCCATCAGCAAGTCTGCTTCTGCCTTCAATACCGACAAGCTGTTGTGGCTGAACCAGCACTATATCAAGACCCTGCCTGCTGCCGAAGTGGCCGAGCATCTGCAGTGGCATATGCAGGATCAGGGCATCGATACCAGCAAGGGTCCGTCTCTGGCCGAGCTGGTGACCCTGTTTGCCGAGCGCTGTAACACCCTGAAAGAGCTGGCGGCCCAGAGTCGCTATCTGTTTGAAGACTTCGCCGAGTTCGAGGCGGGTGCTGCCAAGAAGCATCTTCGCCCGGTGGCGGGTGAGCCGCTGACGCTGGTACGTGCCAAGCTGGCGGAGCTGACCGACTGGCAGGCACCGGCGATTCACGAGGTCGTTAACGCCGCCGCCGCCGAGCTGGAACTGGGCATGGGCAAGGTCGGCATGCCGTTGCGCGTGGCGGTGACCGGCATCGGCCAGTCGCCGGCCATCGACGGTGTCATTGCGCTGCTGACCAAGGAGCGGGTGCTGGCCCGTATCGACATGGCACTGGGTTTTATCGCCGAACGCGCCCAGGGTTAAAACCGGGCCTCAAGCGGTAAGCTGCAGGAAAAACGGCGCTGTCCCAGACAGCGCCGTTTTTTATTGCTGAATGTCTTTGTTTGCAAGCACATGCCGGTTTACGGCCTGTCTCCTGCTCTGGATTTGTCACCAATAGACAGGCTGACGGCTTGAATTGGCGGCGATCTCAGCAGTGAGGTTAAAAAATGACTGATTGCGCGGCTTTTTTTATTTTCTGGTTGACACAAAAAGGCACCCTGCCTATTATGCGCCTCGTCTGAACGGACATGGTCCGGGAAGAAAGATAAGCGGGGCTATAGCTCAGCTGGGAGAGCGCTTGCATGGCATGCAAGAGGTCCGCGGTTCGATCCCGCGTAGCTCCACCACTTATCGAAATTGAAAAAGAAATGTCTGCCAAATGGGGCTATAGCTCAGCTGGGAGAGCGCTTGCATGGCATGCAAGAGGTCCGCGGTTCGATCCCGCGTAGCTCCACCAAATGGCAGAAAACACCAGTAAAACAGCATTGTTTTGGGGCTATAGCTCAGCTGGGAGAGCGCTTGCATGGCATGCAAGAGGTCCGCGGTTCGATCCCGCGTAGCTCCACCAAAATAATCTGACCCGAATTCGGGGCTATAGCTCAGCTGGGAGAGCGCTTGCATGGCATGCAAGAGGTCCGCGGTTCGATCCCGCGTAGCTCCACCACTTATTTTGTGGAATCACGAAAGCCGCTGCAGAAATGCAGCGGCTTTTCTGTCTCTGGCATTCAGCCCTTCGGCCTCTGGCCTTTTGAGCGATCCCCGCGCACAATAAACAAAATCCAAACGAGACTGACTTTGTGGAGCACTTCGATCCTATCTTTCAGCGAGCCTGCGCCCGTCACGGCGGAGAAGCGGCGCTGAGGCAGCGTATTGCCACGCCCTTGTGTACCCCCGCCGAACTGGCGGCGATTCCCGATGATCGCTGGCTGTCGTCTTTCACCATGAGCCTCTTTCAGTCCGGCTTCGTCTGGCAGGTGATTCGCAATAAATGGCCGGAGTTCGAGCGGGCCTTCTTCGGCTTCGATCCGGAAAAAATGCTGTTGCTGGACGAGCAGCACCTGGAGCGGCTCAACAACGATGGAGGCATAGTACGCCACGTCAGAAAAATAGCGGCGGTGCCGGCCAATGCCCGCATGGTGCTGGATCTGGGCCGGGAGCATGGTGGTTTCGGTGCCTTCGTGGCTCAGTGGCCGCAAGACGACATCACCGGACTCTGGCAGCAGATCAAGGGACAGGGCCTGTTGCTGGGCGGCAATATCACCGCCTACGGTTTACGTCGACTGGGGGTGGATACCTTCGTCTTTACCCATGATGTCAGCGCCTACCTGCGTCATCATCGGGTGGTCAGCGCCGGCCTCGGCAGCAAAAAAGGCATGGCCGAGGCCCAGGCGGCCTTTAACGAATGGCGGTGGCAAAGCGGGCTCAGCTTCAGCGAAATCAGCAAAACCATCGCCTGCTCTATTGGTTAATGGGTCAGGTGGTTAATGAGCGAGGTAGGGTGTTAAAAACGCATGTACCTGGCGAGCAATCAGCGGCTGGGCACTGGCGGTGGGATGAATGCCGTCGTCCATCATCATGCCGTTTTCACCGATGAGTGGTGACACAAAAAAGGGTAACAGGGGAAGCCGATGCGCTTCGGCTAGCTTGCCGAAGATGGGCTCAAACTGCTGCAGATAACGGCGACCGTAATTGGGTGGCAGCCGGATATCGGTTAGCACCACCCGGGCCCCGGACTGGTTCGCTAGCAGGATCAACGCCTTCAGGTTACGCTCGATAAGCGGCGGCGGCAGACCGCGCAGGCCGTCGTTACCGCCCAGTTCCAGCACGACCAGACAGGGTTGATGGCGTTCGAGCAGAGGCGGCAGCCGTTGTAGCCCGCCCTGGGTGGTGTCACCGCTGACACTGGCATTCACCACCTCCACCGCTCGGCCTTCCGATCGCCATTGCTCCGCCAGCAGGTGAGGCCAGGCCTGTTCGGCGCTCATGCGGTAACCGGCACTGAGACTGTCGCCGAGAATAAGGACGGTGTTAGCATGGGTAACGTATGACACCAACAGCAGTATCAGCAGAAGGATACGAGGCATGACGACTTCTCCGATTATCAAGGTGGCCGGGCTGACCCACAGGGTGCTTTTGGGCGACGAATCACTCACCATCCTTGAGGGGATAGGGCTGGAAGTCAAGCCCGGCCAGAGCGTGGCGCTGGTGGGGGCCTCCGGCTCCGGCAAGTCGACCCTGCTCGGATTGCTGGCCGGACTGGACAGCGCCACCGAAGGCGACATAGAAGTCGGCGGCCAGATGTTGTCCGCCCTGGACGAAGAGCAGCGCGCCCGGTTGCGAGGCCATCATATCGGCTTCGTGTTTCAGTCCTTCCTGTTGCTGCCGACCCTGACGGCACTGGAAAACGTCATGCTGCCCGCCGAGTTGCAGGGCCGCAGTGATGGCGAGCAACGGGCCCGAGAGCTACTGGAGCTGGTGGGGTTGCAAGAACGACTGCGGCATTTTCCCGCTCAGCTGTCCGGTGGCGAGCAGCAGCGGGTGGCTATCGCTCGGGCCTTCATGACTCAGCCGGATATCCTCCTGGCGGACGAGCCCACCGGCAACCTGGATCATCATACCGGGGCCCAGATCATCGAGCTCTTGTTCGAGCTGAACCGTAAACACGGCACCACACTGCTGATGGTTACCCACGATGAGGCCCTGGCGAGCCGCTGTGAGCGGCGCCTGTTGATGACCGCCGGTCGTTTGGAGGAGCAGCATGCGTAGTCTGGGACCAGGGCTTATCTGGCGTGAGGCGGGGCGCGGGCCTCTACGACTCTTCATATTGGCGCTGGCCCTCAGTGTCGCCAGCATGCTCAGCGTGACCCTGGTGGCGGATCGGTTGGATCAGGCGCTCAAGGTCTCGGGGCGAGACTACATTGCCGCCGATCGCATCTTGTCCGGCAGCCGCGCCGCCGATCCCTCTTGGTTGGCCGAGGCCGAGAGGATGGGGCTGGCGGTGTCTCGTACCCAGTCGTTTCAGAGCGTACTCTTCGCCGGTGATAACCTGCAATTGGCCAGCGTGCGCGCGGTGGACGATGCCTTTCCCTTCTATGGCGAGTTGCAGCTGGCACCTGCAGGCAGGGTACGGCCTGGCACCATCTGGCTTTCGGCCCGTCTGCTGGCACTGTTGCAGCTGGTGCCGGGGGATAGGCTGGAACTGGGCAATAGCGAGCTGGAGGTGGCCGGCGAGCTGGTCAGGGAGCCGGATGAAGGCTTTTCGCCCATGCAGTTGGCGCCGAGAGCCATGATCCACCTGGACGATCTGGCCGCTACCGGCATCCTGATGGAAGGCAGCCGGGTACGTTATCGCTACCTGTTCAAGGGGACCGAGACGCAATTAGTGGCCTATGCCGACTGGTTACGGCCGCAGCTACAGGCAGGTCAGCAGTGGCGCGGTCCGAATGACGCGGATACCCCGGTCGCCCGATCCCTCACCCGGGCCGAGCAGTTTTTCCGGCTGGCCTCGCTCACCGGGGTGCTGCTCGGCGTTCTGGCCATGGCCATTGCCCTGGGCTATTTCTCCCGGCGTGAGCAGGACCGGATTGCCCTGCTGAAAACGCTGGGCGCGGGGCGTCGTCAGTTGATTGGCTGGCTGAGCCGCCTGTTGCTGACCTTGCTATTGCTGGGCGCCGTGCTGGGCGCCGTCGTCGGTTATGGCCTGCACAAGCTGATTCTGCTGAGCCTGGGCGAGGCGCTGTCGATGCCCTTGCCGCCGCCATCGATGTCTCCCTTTATGGTAGCGGCGGGTTTGGCGTTGCTCACTACCCTGATGTTGTCGGTGGTGCCCATGGCACGTCTGCTCGGCGTGTCGCCGCTGCGGGTGTTGCGTTCCGAGGCCGAGATCCGGATTTCCCCCTGGTGGAGCGCCGGTATCCTGCTGACGGGCACCTTCGTGCTGAGCTGGTTGTTTGCCGGTCAGTTGGGGTTGGCCGTCGGACTGCTGCTGGGACTGCTTGCCCTGGTTGCCCTGCTGGGTGGCTTGTGCTGGCTGATGCTGGCAGCTGCACGCCGCAGCAGGGGTAGCATTGCCTTTCGGCTGGCGGTGAGTCGCTTGCAGCGTGCCCGCATGGCCACCCTGGTGCAGTTTGGCGGGGTGGCGCTGGCCTTGTTTCTCGGTACCCTGCTGTGGGTGGTGCGCGGCGAGCTGACGGACGGCTTTCTGGCCCGTTTGCCGCCGGATACCCCCAACCGTTTCCTGATCAACATAGCCCCCCACGAGCTGGATCCGTTACGCCGGCGCCTGGAACAGGCCGGGCTCGACCGCTCGCAGTTTTATCCCATAGTGCGCGGTCGCCTGAGTGCCATCAACGACAAGCAGACGGTGGCGGATGTGGACAGTAATCGCGGCGGTGGCATGGGGCGTGAGCTGAACCTGACCTACAGCGAGCAGCTGCCGCAGGGCAACCGCATCGTGCTGGGGGAGTGGACTCTGAAGCCGGATAGCGTGTCCGTCGAGTCGGGCCTGGCCGAGCGGCTGGGGCTGACGCTCGGCGATCGGCTGACGCTGGATCTGGCCGGTCAGTCGGTGTCGGCCGAGGTACAGAGCCTGCGCGAGGTGGACTGGGACAGCATGAAGCCCAACTTCTATCTGATCTTCAGCCCAGATGTGCTGGCGGATTATCCGGCTACCTGGCTGGCCAGCTTTTATTTGCCGGCGGAGCAGCAGGCCTTTGAAGTCTCGCTGATCCGGGCCTTTCCCACCATCACCCTGCTGGATGTGGAGGCGTTGCTGGCGCAGTTGCGACAGGTGCTGGCCCAGGTCGGTCAGGCGTTGCTGGTGATCATGGCGCTGGTGACCGGTGCCAGTCTGCTGGTGCTACTGGCCCAAATGGAAACGACTCTGGAGAGTCGCCGGCGCGAGCTGGTGCTGTTGCGTACTCTGGGTGCGGGCGAGTGGCTGATAGTGGCATCACTGCGCTGGGAGTGGCTGGCGGCGGGGCTGGTCTCGGGGCTGGCGGCGGCGCTGGCGGTGGAGTTGTGTGTGGCGGTGCTCTTGCCCTGGTGGTTGGGCCTGCCGTGGCAGCCGCACCCGCAAATCTGGCTGGGACTGCCGCTGCTCGGCGCCGTCTTGCTGCTGCTCACCGGGCGTGCCGGTGGCATTACCCGCGGCGTCCTGATGGGACGACTGCGCCAATGGGGATAAGCCGGTGTCAGCGGCTTTGGGGCGTGCTCAGGGTTTCTTTCAGTGCCTTGTCGAGGGTGGGGTAACGAAAGTGAAACCCGGCCTGCTGCAGCCGCACCGGCATCACCCTCTGGCCGGTCAACAGCAGATCGGCCATTTCTCCTAACAACAGCCTCATTGCCCAGGCGGGGATGCGGGCAAAGTGCGGTTTGCCCAGCACCTGGGCCAGGTTACGGCTGAAATGTTCGTTGGTGATAGGCTCGGGGGCGGTGGCGTTGAAGGGACCGTTACATTCATCATGCTCCAGCAGGAACAGGATCAGTTTCACCACATCCTCGATGTGTATCCAAGACATATACTGCTTGCCTGAGCCGATGGGACCACCGAGGCCAAGCCGATAGCCGGGCAGCATTTTCTTCAGGGCGCCACCTTCGGCACCCAGTACCATGCCGAGTCGAATACGGCACACCCGGGTCTGTTCACTTTCGGCTACCTGGGCCAGCTGTTCCCACCGAGCACAGACTTCATGGCTGAATTCGACATTCGGGCGGGAGTCTTCATCTACCAGGGCGTCGTCCTGACGGCCATAAAAGCCAACTGCCGAACCGCTGATCAGTACACTGGGTGGTTGTTGGCCGGCCTTGAGCTTTTCGACCAGTTGCCGGGTAATTTGCCAGCGGCTCTGGCAAATCCGCTCTTTCTGGACCTGGGTCCAGCGCTTGTCGGCAATGGGTTCACCCGCCAGGTTGATCACCGCATCAAAGTTATCGAGGTTATCGAGCAGATCGAGAGAAGAGAGGGCCTTGATGTCGTGGCCCAGGCGTTGGTAGACCTTGTTCGGCGTGCGGCTCAACACGGTAATATGATGATGAGGCCGCAGGTGGCTCATCAGGCGATGGCCGATAAAGCCGGTGCCACCGGTAAGCAGTATATTCATGCACCCTCCCTCTTGCAGCCAGATTGATATCGGTTAGCCAGGCGATACCGGCCAGACCCGATGCTGTCTTGATCGATAATACACCATCAGAATAACAGAGGCTTACGGATATACGGCACCAGGAGTGGGAACAGGGCGGGGAAAAGGCAGAAAAAAAGCCGGGGTTATCCACATAAACTGTGAGTAAGTCTGTAGATTACCCCGGACAGTATCGCTAGTCTGTTGATATTACATCAAAAAACAGATCGGGCAGGGATCCAGCAGGATCAGGACAGCGCCGCGATGGCTGCGTCGTAGGCCGGCTCGTCAGTCAGCTCGGCAACGCGTTCGCCATAAACCACTTTACCTTGCTCATCGATGCAGACAACGGCACGGGCAGACAGACCACGCAGGGCGCCATCGCTCAGGGCCACGCCGTAGGCATTCAGGAATTCGGTGTGACGGAAGGCGGAAGCGGCCTGTACATTTTCGATGCCTTCGGCAGCGCAGAAACGGCCGAACGCGAAGGGCAGATCCATGGATACACACAGTACCTTGGTGTTGCCCAGAGCGGCGGCTTTCTCGTTGAAGGTGCGCACGCTGGTCGCACAAACACCGGTATCTACGCTGGGAAAGATGTTGAGCAGCAGTTTCTGGCCCTTGAAATCAGCCAGGCGGATATCGTTGAGGTCGGCACCGGTCAGGGTGAAATCGGGTGCGGCCTGACCGGCCTGGGGGAACTGACCGGAAACGGCGACGGAATTACCCTGAAAAGTCACTGCAGACATGATTTATCTCCTTGTGTGAAAAGGGTTAAGTTACCAGTTTTCACCATAAGGAAAAGGTTTTTATTTTTGCACTCCGAGGTTGTCGCCTGTGGTCCGGCCAAAAAAATGCCGCCCCTCATACGTGGTGAATGCACTAGGTATGAAGGGCGGGCCGGCTGTTGCCATTCCCGCGAAGGCGGGAATTCAGTGTCCTGTTTAATGATTCCAGCTTAGTGGAGATGACCCAGATTGCACGGCGGCCAGGTTCAGACCCTGGCCTTGTCCGCCAATTGGGCGGCCTGAATGGCGGTGAGGGCTATGGTATAGACGATGTCGTCGACCAGGGCGCCACGCGACAAATCATTCACCGGTTTGCGCATTCCCTGCAGCATGGGGCCGATGGATACCAGCTGGGCCGAGCGCTGCACCGCCTTGTAAGTGGTGTTGCCGGTATTCAGATCCGGGAAGATGAACACGGTCGCCTTGCCCGCCACCGGCGAGTTGGGCGCCTTGGACTTGGCCACGTTTTCCATGATGGCGGCGTCGTATTGCAGCGGGCCATCGATCACCAGATCCGGACGCTTCTCCTGGGCGAGGCGGGTGGCTTCGCGCACCTTTTCCACATCGGCTCCGGTACCGGAAGTACCTGTGGAGTAGGAGATCATCGCCACCCGAGGCTCTATGCCGAAGGCCAGTGCCGATTCGGCCGACTGGATGGCGATTTCCGCCAGCTGTTCGGCGGTGGGGTCCGGGTTGATGGCGCAGTCTCCGTACACCAGCACCTGATCCGGCAGCAGCATGAAGAACACCGACGACACCAGCGACGAACCGGGCGCTGTCTTGATGATCTGCAGCGGTGGGCGAATGGTGTTGGCGGTGGTATTGATGGCGCCGGACACCAGGCCGTCCACCTCGTCCCGTTCCAGCATCATGGTGCCCAGCACCACCTTGTCTTCCAGTTGCTCCCGGGCCACCACTTCTGTGATGCCCTTGGCCTTGCGCAGTTCCACCAGCCGCTCTACATAGTGCTCCCGTACCTGAGTCGGGTCTATGATGTCCACCCGTTCATCCAGCACCACGCCCTGCTGGGCGGCTACCCGCAGTATTTCTTCCGGATTGCCGAGCAAGACCGGCCGGGCAATGCCACGCTCGGCACAGATGGCGGCGGCCTTGATGGTGCGTGGTTCTTCTCCTTCCGGCAGCACTATGCGCTTGGCGGCGCGCCGGGCCAGCTCGGTCAGCTGGTAGCGGAACGCCGGTGGGCTCAGGCGGCGACTGCGGGTCGACTTGGCGCTGAGGGATTCAATCCAGTGCTTGTCGATATGGCTGGCCATGTAATCCTGTACCAGCTCGATGCGCCCCAGATCGTCCACCGGTATCTCCAGATTGAAATGCTGCAGGCTGACGGCGGTCTGCCAGGTGTTGGTATTGACCATCAGGATTGGCAGGCCGGTTTCGATGGCCCGCTGACACAGGTCCATGATCTGGGGCTCGGGGTGATAGCTGCCATTGAGTAGCAGGGCGCCGATCTTGACCCCGTTCATCGCCGCCAGGCAGACCGAAACGATCACGTCCGAGCGATCACCCGAAGCCACCAGTAAGCTGCCCGGCTTGAAATGCTGCACCATGTTGTGCAGGGCGCGGGCGCAGAAGGTCACGCTCTGTAACCGGCGGCTGTGGAGTTTGCCTTCGTTGATAATGGTGGCATTCAGGTGACGCGCCAGATCTACCGCCCGAGGTGACACCAGCTGGGCATTCCAGGGGATGCAGCCGAGAATACGCAGCGGGGTCTTGCCGAATACCTGCAGCACCTCCAGATTGGGGATGTAATGCGTATTGTTGCTGCTGGGGTTGAGTATTTCGGTGAGATCGGGACGGGTATTGCCCTGCTCATCCATGGGGGCGCCGACCTTGTTGATGATACAACCGACGATGCGCTTGTTGGCCATGCCGCCGAAGCTGGAGCAGGCCAGCTCGAGCCGCTCTTTCAGTTGCTGGCTGGTGTCGTTGCCCGGCTGGGTGATAAACACCATGTCGGCGTCCAGCGCCTTGGCCACATCGTAATTGATGCGATTGGCGAAGGGTTGTTTATCGGTGGGGATGAGGCCTTCCACCACCACCACTTCGGCGCCGCTGTCCAATACGTGCTTTTCAACCCGGGCGACAATCTCTTCCAGCAGCACGTCCAGGTTGCCGCGGGAGATCATGCTTTCGGCATAGCTCAGCGCGAAGGGTTCCGGCGGCGTGATATTGGAGCCGTTGGCGATCACCGCCGTGGAATGATCCTGGACCATACTGCGATGATGCGGCTGGGACACCGGTTTGAAAAAAGTGACGTTAACCCCGTTGCGCTCCATGGCGCGGACCATGCCTAGGCTGACGGAGGTGGCCCCGACGCCGCCGCTGACGGGGATGAGCATTATGGTTCTGGCCATTCTGGTTCCCTTACTGTTGAGCGGAAAGGTGTTGAGCACACGACAGCGCCAGCGCATCCCGGGCGATGACCCATTCTTCGTTGGTCGGAATCACCCAGGCGGGCGCGCTGTTTGCGGTGGTGATGCACCCGGCCTTGCCGAAGCGGGCGGCCAGGTTGGCCTCCGGATCGAGCCTGAAGCCCAGCAGGCTCAGTTTTGACAGTGTCAGCTCCCGCACCAGGGCGGAGTTTTCGCCGATGCCGCCGGTAAACACAATGGCATCCAGGCGGCCGTCCAGCGAGCAGCCATAACCGGCAATATACTTGGCCAGGCGGTAACAGAAAATATCCAGTGCCCGTCTGGCTTCGGGTAATTGATCATAGTTTTCTTCGGCGAAGCGGCAGTCGCTGCTGTGCTCGGTCAGGCCCAGCAGGCCAGACTCCTTGGTCAGCATGGTATTGATGCGATCTGTGCTGTAGCCCAGGGTGTCGTGCAGATGAAAGATGATGGCCGGGTCGATATCACCGCTGCGTGTCCCCATCACCAGCCCTTCGAGAGGGGTCAGGCCCATGGAGGTATCGACCGACTCGCCATTTTTGATGGCGCAGACCGAGGCACCGTTACCCAGATGACAGCTGATGATATTGAGTTCGCTCAGCGGTTTGTTCAGTCGTTTGGCGGCCTGCTGGGCAATGAAATAATGGCTGGTGCCGTGCATGCCATAGCGACGGATGCCGTGCTCCCGGTATAAATGATAGGGAATGGCATAGAGGTAAGCCGGTTCGGGCATGGACTGATGAAAGGCGGTGTCGAACACTGCTACCTGGGGCAGCTCGGGAAAGGAACGACGTGCCGAGGCGATACCGACCAGGTGAGCGGGGTTGTGCAGCGGGGCCAGGCTGGCGCAGTCTTCGATGCCCCGAATGACCGACTCGTCAATCAATACCGACTGGGTGAATTGCTCGCCGCCGTGTACCACCCGGTGGCCCACGGCGCATAGATTGGCCATCAGCGTCGGGTTGGACATCAGCAGCTTGTCGACGATAAAGTCCAGGGCCTGCTGGTGGGCGGCACCGGCACCGAGCGAGGCGCTGTCCTTGTGACCGTCGAGTTTCCACTTGATACGGGTGTCGGGCAGGTAGAAACATTCGGCGATACCCGACAGCTTTTCATTGCCGCTTTCGGCATCGAGAATGGCGAACTTGAGCGACGAGCTGCCGCAGTTAAGCACAAGAACCAGCTTGCTAGTCATCTGTAAACCTTGTCGTCAGAGTGATGGAACATTGCCGCCCGAAACCGCTTTTCAGGCTATCCATGCCGGTTAAATTCAAGCCTTAACGGCTGGAGCGCCATATCCGATCGGCGCCGCATCATTGCCATCCCTGACCTACCCGGCTTTACCGGATAAAATGAGGGCGGGATAATACCGTTCCTCTGTCGTAAAATAACAGAATGCGAGCTCGGTTTTTTGACCTGGGTCGATTAATGGCCACTTACCTGCAAAGTGGCGTCCAGCCCCGGAGGTATCATGAGCACTTTCACCACCACCCTGCACAGAGGTAGCGACTACCTCGGCGTCTGGCCGAAAGAACGGCAGTTGGCGGCGCTGTTTCCGGAACATAGAGTGATGTCGGCGACCCGCCTGGGGATAAAAGCCATGCCGGCGCTGATAACCCTGAGCCTGCTGGTGCAGTTTCAGTTGGGCGATCCCCTGTACTGGCCCGGCGTGGTTGCCTCTGTACTGTTTCTCGCCAGCCTGCCGGTGCAGGGATTGTACTGGCTGGGCAAGCGGGCCGATACCCGGCTGCCGCCGACCCTGGTGAACTGGTATCGACAGCTGTACGTAAAAATCGCCGCTGCCGGTGTGCCTATCAAGGAACCAGTAGCCCGGCCCCGTTATTTCGAGCTGGGAGAGGCTCTCAGTCTGGCCTTCAAGCAGCTGGACAAGTCATTTATCCGGGATCTTTAAGTTCATCGGTGGGTACCAGCCCGCTTGCAAAAAACGCAGGGATTGGCGAGTCTGAGCCATCCCTCATAACCCTTGGCTAAATGAATGAATTTCTTGTCCCAGGCCATTCCGGCCCAACCCGAGCCGGACTGGTCACAACTTCAGGCGTTACCCATTGCAGAAAGCGATGAACCGCTGATGCCGCTGGGATTGGTGACCTCGCCGTTGCGTGTTTATCCGGCCTATTTCCATCTGGGCGTGCCCGGGGCGCTAAGTGATTGTTACGTACGTCGCTCGGTATCGGCACAATTACACAAGGCGGCTCGCTTGCTGCCGGCCGGCATCGAGCTGGTGGTGCTGGATGGTTGGCGACCATTCACGGTGCAGCAATATCTGTTCAATACCCTGTCTGCGGCCATGCGGGAGCATCATGCCGACGACAGTGAGGCCGAACTGCTGGCGCGTATCCGCCATTTCGTGGCACCGCCCAGCGCCGATTCCGGGGCCCCCAGCCCTCATCTGACCGGCGGCTCCGTCGATGTGACCCTGTGCGACGGCGAGGGTAACTGGCTCGACATGGGCACCAAGTTTGACGATATCAGCCCCTGGTCTTACAGCGCCGCCTTCGAGGCCATCGGCAAGCCGTCCTCCAGAGAAGCCGACGTCATCGAGAACCGTCGTCTGCTGCATAGTGTGATGACACACGCCGGTTTTACCAATCTGGCCAGCGAGTGGTGGCATTTCGATTACGGCAATCAGTCCTGGGCCTGGCACAGTCAGGCGACAGAGGCAAAATTTGGCGCCACCTCACTGGTGCCGCTGGGGCAACGCTGGTTGCGTCAGGTCGCGAACTTTGTGCAATAAGCTCGACTATCGGGCATGTTGTGGTTCTTTATGAGTTTTAATTGCGTTGTGTATGGCCGTTTACGGCCATTATCGGTCACCGGCGTCACGACTTGTTTTGTTAATTTTTATTACAACCCCTCGTTATTCAGCACACCTATGTGTGACTTTCCTCTCACTTTTTGACATTTAATCTGTGTTTCCCCTCGGGCTGCTCTGCGTATTTTTAAATTAAAATGCGTTTTGGGAACAGAGCCTTGCAGCATGATCGTTATATTTTATTGTTTATTTACAATTGCTTATCTGTGTTTGAACGCATCTGAAACGATGGGGTATCTTGGTCTGGATGAAATGTTATTCAAATGTTGCGCAATAATCCATCCATAGATAAGAAATTCTAATGAGTTAGTCCTGCTTGTGCTGATGAACATTGCGGAGTATTTTTCTACGCACTAACGATTTAGCATCGCTTAATCGTTAATCAATGCCTCTTTGAGGGAATGTTCTGCTATTGCAGCACGATTTAATCAGAACAAAGGACGTTATATGAGTGACCTGGTTAATGGCATAAACAGTTATATATGGAGCTTACCGCTGATCTATCTGTGTCTGGGGGGAGGCTTGTACTTCTCGCTGCGTACCCGCTTTTTGCAGATCCGACATATCAAGGAAATGGTACGGCTGATGTTCAAGGGTGAAGACTCACCTGCAGGCATCACTTCTTTCCAGGCCCTGACGCTGTCGCTGTCTGGTCGCGTGGGTACCGGCAACATCGCCGGTGTGGCCACCGCCATCACCTTCGGTGGTCCCGGCGCCGTCTTCTGGATGTGGGTCGTGGCCTTTCTGGGGGCCGGCACCGCCTTTGTGGAATCGACCCTGGCGCAGATCTACAAGGAAAAAGACGATAAGGGTTTCTATCGCGGCGGTCCGGCCTACTACATAGAGAAAGGCCTGGGCATGAAGTGGTATGCTTGGATTTTCGCCATCTCCACCATTATCGGCTGTGGTCTGCTGCTGCCGGGTGTTCAGGCTAACAGCATCGCCTCCGGTATCGAGAATGCCTTCGGTATTTCCACCTCTGTATCTGCCGCCGTCGTGGTGGTACTGCTGGGGTTGATCATCTTCGGTGGCGTCAAGCGTATTGCCCACTTCACCCAGATAGTGGTGCCCTTCATGGCGCTGGGCTACATACTGGTGGCCTTCGTTATTATCGTGATGCACATCGATATGCTGCCTGACGTGGTCGGCCTTATCGTCGGCAGTGCCTTCGGCATGAAAGCGGGTTTTGGCGCCATTCTGGGCCTGGCCATCGAATGGGGCGTGAAGCGCGGTATCTACTCCAACGAAGCCGGTCAGGGGACGGGGCCGCATCCTGCGGCGGCGGCCGAGGTGTCTCATCCGGCCAAGCAAGGGTTGGTACAGGGCTTCTCCGTTTATGTGGACACCTTGTTTGTCTGCACAGCAACCGCCTTCATGATCATCATCACCGGTGCCTATAACGTCATGGGCAAGGCGGGCGAGGTCATCGTCGAGCAGCTGCCCGGCGTAGAGGCGGGCCCGGGGTATACCCAGGCGGCGGTCGAGTCGGTCATGCCCGGTTTCGGTGGTACCTTCGTGGCGGTGGCGCTGTTCTTCTTCGCCTTCACCACCATACTGGCCTACTACTATATTGCCGAAACCAACGTGGCCTACATCAACCGTCAGGTACATCGTCCCTGGTTGACCTTTGTGCTTAAAATAGCCCTGATGGCTTCTGTGGTATACGGTGCGGTCAAGACTGCCGAGCTGGCCTGGGGCCTGGGTGACATCGGTGTGGGCATGATGGCCTGGCTGAACATCGTCGCCATCCTGCTGCTGCAGAAGCCGGCGCTGATCGCCCTGAAAGACTACGAGGCACAGAAAGCCCAGGGGCTGGATCCGACTTTCGATCCGGTGAAGCTGGGTATCAAGAACGCCGATATCTGGGTCAAGGACAAGAAAGCCAGAACCGGTACCATTGCCGATGAGGTATTGATCGACGCCGAGGCAGAGCGCGGTTAACACAACAGAAACGGCATTGCTGCAAAGGCCGGGCTTATCGCCCGGCCTTTTTATTCTGGTCCCCGTGGCCTGGTTTGACTGGCTCCATTTTGAGAGTCTGGTTGCACCTATACTCGGTAATCGATAACGTTTTGATAACGGCGACAACATCTGTCGATTCACCTGTTAAGGAGATACCTGATGGACAGTTCACATCCTTTGTGGCAAACCGGCTGGTACTGCGATGGCCAGTGGCGTAATGGCGTCGGCCAGTATGAGGTTTACAACCCCGCCAGCGGCGAACTGCTGGCAAAGGTGGCGAAGTGTGGCAGTGAGGAGACCGACGCCGCCATTACCGCCGCAGAACGGGCCTTCGAAGGCTGGCGTCACACCACGGCCAAGGAGCGAGGGGCGGTATTGCGCCGCTGGTTTGAACTGATGATGAAGCATCAGGATGAACTGGCCACGCTGATGGTACTGGAGCAGGGCAAGCCCCTGGCCGAGGCAAAGGGCGAGGTGGCCTACGCCGCCAGCTTTCTCGAATGGTTTGCCGAGGAGGCCAAGCGCGCCTATGGCGAGACCATTCCCAGCCCCAAGGCCGAAAATCGCCTCTGGGTAATAAAGCAGCCGGTGGGGGTGGTGGCGGCCATTACGCCCTGGAACTTCCCCATCGCCATGCTGACCCGCAAGCTGGGGCCGGCCATCGCCGCCGGTTGTACCGCCGTGGTCAAGGCGTCGAGCGAAACCCCGCTGTGCGCCAATGCGCTAGCGGTGTTGGCCGAGCGGGCGGGTATGCCTCCGGGGGTGCTCAACCTGGTGTCCGGTGATTCCGGAGCCATCGGTGATGCGCTGATGAGCAGTTCCGTGGTACGCAAGCTGTCCTTTACCGGCTCGACCAGGATAGGCAAACAGCTGATGAAGCAGGCCGCCGGCACGGTGAAGAAGCTGTCGCTGGAGCTGGGTGGCAATGCGCCCTTTATCGTGTTCGACGATGCGGACCTTGACGCCGCCGTGGCCGGAGCCATGGCCTCCAAGTTTCGCAACACAGGCCAGACTTGTGTCTGCGTCAATCGCTTCTTCGTGCAGGACGGTATCTATGACGCCTTCGTGCAGAAGCTGGCCGATGCCGCCGGCGCCATGACGGTGGCTGACGGCCTGACATCCGGCGCCCAGCAGGGGCCACTGATCAATCAGGCCGCGCTGAAAAAGGTGGAACAACACGTCAGCGATGCCCTCGCAAGAGGGGGGCGTCTTGTCTGTGGCGGCCAGCCGCATGCGCTGGGCGGCACCTTCTATCAGCCGACCGTGATTGCCGACGCCAGCGAAGACATGCTGCTGGCCGAGGAAGAAACTTTCGGGCCGGTGGCCGCCTGTTTCCGCTTTCACGACGAGGCCGAGGTTATCCGCCGGGCCAATGACACCCCCTTCGGTCTGGCGGCCTATTTCTATACCCGGGATCTGAACCGGGTATTCCGGGTGTCGGAGGCGTTGGAATCGGGCATGGTGGGGGTGAACGAAGGCATTATTTCCAACGAGGTGGCGCCCTTCGGCGGGGTCAAGGAGTCCGGATTGGGCCGCGAAGGATCCCATATAGGACTGGACGAGTTTCTCGAAACCAAGTACGTCAACCTGGGGAACCTGACCGGCTGACCGCCGGCTTTCGGGCACAAAAAAGGGCGCGGAGTTCCGCGCCCTTGTCGTTTTTGTCGCCAGGCCGTTATTGACTCAGCAGGGCTTCCATCGCCGCTTCGGCCTGCTCGCCACTCAGGGGGGCGGGGGCGGCCTTGGCCGTGACTTTGGCACGAGGCTCGGCGGTGGCTGCCGGCGGTATGGTTGCCGTTTTGTTCTCGGTTTCCAGCGTCTTTATCCTGGCCTGGGCCGCCTTCAGCTGTGCCTGAGCGTCCAGCAACTCACTTTGTGCCGGCTGACTGTCACTTTCTGTGACGGCAGGAGTCATGTTCGTGACTGCCGAGAGAGGAGATGCTGCGGCCTGGGCGGCAGGCGTTAACGAGAGCGCCGGAGCGGTATTATCCTGGCTCAACCAGTCTTGCATGGCCTGTGGCCACACGGCGGCCTTGCCGGTGTGAGACTCGGTAAACACCTTGGTCTGCTCGCCGTTATTGAGCAGCGCCGCCATCTGGTTGGTCTGAGAGTTCCACACCAGGCTGGCGCGCTCCGGCCCTTGCAGCGGATCATAGCGAGAAGCCAGATAAAACAGCGGACCTTCCTGTTGCAGTTCGCTGGCGGTACGCAGCAGTTTGACCGTGGTGTCGTAGTTGGGGCCGAGCAGACCGGTCATTCGGGTTTTGATCAGGGGTTGCTCCAACAGGTTGCTGTTGTTGGGATCCAGTCCCACCATGGGCTTGAGCAGAGCCCACATCAACTGGCCCTGGCCCATGGCCAGCAGGGGGGCGACACAACCGCTCAGCAGCAGGGTGAGTGCGGCCACTTTCAAGAAGGGTAAGAGACGCATCTGAGAATCCATTTTAGATAATAAAAACAATGATTTACCTAAACGAGTCCAGACCCGGGTCTGGCGACAAGATAAGGTGCGCGCACGGTATCACACATTGGTGAAAAAACAGCCGGGTAAGCGAAAATAATTCGGCTGTCGGGGCCCGGTTTTTGGCTGAAATACCGGGACTCATCTTGGCATAAGCTCCGGTTTAAATGATGTTTTTATCTCCGGGAGGGCTGTGAACCCGGCTCGGGTATGACCCAGACGGCAGGCATGATCTCGGCGTCATTTTCTGGCACTCTTGCCTTTTTTCATGGGGACAAGCGATGAGAGCAGTAGTCAAAGCGGCACTGTTGATGTTGAGCCTGATGCTGGCCGGCTGCACCGACTCGACGCAGGGAGAGATCCACCTGCTGAGCGGTGCCAGCCCCGCCGAGCTGGCGCGTAGCCATCTGGCCGGTGCCGTACTGGAACGGAAGGGGGTTACCGTTATCGTAGAAGAAGCCCGACTGGGGCAAGTCTGGCAGCGGCTCTGGGCCGGCAAGGGCGATGCCAGCCTGTCGGTGTGGTTGCCCGAAGCATCGGCGCCTTTTGTGGAACGCTTTTTCGAACGGCTGGAGGATCTGGGGCCCAGAGACGGCATTCTGGCGAGTGAAGCCGGGCTCTGGCCGGCCAATGACAGGCCACATGTCCTGGTGCGGCGCAGCCTGGAACAGGATGCACCGGAGGCCTTCGCGATACTGGTGGCGCTGCGCTGGCAACCGGAGGATCTCGAACAGATCATTGCCAACTGGCAGCAAAGCGGGAACTGGCAACAGGCGGCCAGCACCTGGCTGGCGGCGCAGCCCGTCGAGCCGACCCCTGAACCGTAGACCTGAATTCGCGCCCGAAGTCTGAAAGATGAGGGAGGACAGCCTTTTACCCGGCCCTTATAATGTAGCCATATTTCGTAACAGGGACAGATCAGAATGACGACGCTTGGAACTCCTCTTTCGGCGACGGCGACCCGCGTATTGATGTGCGGTGGCGGCGAACTGGGTAAAGAAGTGGTAATTGAACTGCAGCGCCTGGGCGTGGAGGTGATAGTGGTGGATCGCTACGCCAATTCACCGGCCATGCAGGTGGCTCACCGCTCGCATGTCATCTCCATGCTGGACGGGGCCGCCCTGAGGGCCGTGATTGAACAGGAGCAGCCGCACCTGATCGTGCCCGAAATTGAAGCCATTGCTACCGATACCCTGGCCGAACTGGAGCAGGAAGGCTTTACCGTTATTCCAACCGCCCGCGCTACCCAGCTGACCATGAACCGGGAAGGCATTCGCCGGCTGGCCGGTGAAGAGCTGGGCCTGAAGACCTCTCCCTACCGTTTTGCCGGCAGCCTGGTCGAGTTCAGGGCGGCGGTGGCCGAGATTGGTCTGCCCTGTGTGGTGAAGCCGATCATGAGTTCATCCGGCAAGGGCCAGAGTACCCTGCGCCATGAAGACGAGCTGGATGCCGCCTGGCATTACGCCCAGGAAGGCGGCCGGGCCGGTGCTGGCCGGGTGATAGTCGAAGGTTTCGTCGACTTCGATTATGAAATTACCCTGCTGACCGTGCGCCACGCCAACGGTACCAGCTTCTGTGATCCCATCGGTCACCATCAGGAAGACGGTGACTACCGCACCTCCTGGCAGCCCCAGACCATGAGCAAGGCGGCGCTGGAGTCGGCTCGACAGGTGGCCGAGCAGGTGACCGGTGCCTTGGGCGGTTACGGCGTGTTCGGCGTCGAGCTGTTTATTCGCGGTGATGAAGTACTGTTCAGCGAAGTGTCGCCCCGGCCGCACGACACCGGCCTGGTGACCCTTATTTCGCAAAACCTGTCCGAGTTTGCCCTGCATGCCCGCGCCATTCTGGGCCTGCCCATTCCGCTGATCCGCCAGTACGGTCCCGCCGCCTCGGCGGTGATCCTGCCCGAAGGCCTGTCCTGCCAGACCCGCTTCGGTGGTTTGAACCAGGCGCTGGCCGAGCCGGACACCGAGCTGCGTCTGTTCGGCAAGCCCGACATTAACGGTCGCCGCCGCATGGGCGTCGCCCTGGCGTTGGCCGATAACATAGAAGCGGCCAAAACCAGGGCCAGCCAGTGTGCCGCCAAGGTGACGGTCGAGTTTTAAGTCTCACCCTTCAAGGCGCTCCCTCTCCGTGGGCGCCTTACTTCAGAAAATCGACTTCGCTTTCTGCTATGCCGACCATATTCTTCCCCTTAAAAGGGCAGACCCTGGCTATCTAGATCCAACAGATTTCGAAACATATGAAAGGTTGATGGACTACGCTGCGTATCACGCACAGCAAAAAAGGCGCTACCCCATGCAGGTTAGCGCCTTTTTAATTCAATGCTTTAACTGGTAGCTATCAGTTCATGCCATATCTACATTTTGCTGTTTTCACAGGATTTCAGTTCATCTTTTGTAATGCCACTAAATCCATATTGTTCAATAGTTTAGAACCCTATCTTATCCCGCATCATTCCATGCTATTTTAGGGGGTATTAAGCAAAGTGTGGGTTAAGAAATGACGTTAACTGACTCAAAATTAAACCAATGCTGAAAGGCCATGATGACAAGCAGCCCCGAAAGGTGGCCGATCGTGATGGCTCAGGTGCGCAACACTCCAGCGAGTAAATCATGCTGGGCGATTTCCCCAAGGCCGTGGAGCTGGCGATGATCGACAGCATGGCCTCTTACCTGCATCTGTCGATGCAATAGCTCTCTGACCCGGACGTCGCCAAAGGCTTTCACCCAGTTGGTACTGGGCATGCGACTCAAGGGGCTGCAGGGAATGCAGGTTCAATCTCAGGGATAAGGGCTGGGGCAGGGAGGTTGTCTCTCTGCTATTCAATTTAGCCATTACCTTTGCAGAGTACTCATTGGGTGTACCTGTGTTCTCTTCGTAACCAGTCGTGTTTCATCATCAGGCACCATAAACACAAAATGGTACCTGATGAATTTAATGGTCTCAGGTAAGCTTTCCCTAGTGCATGATATCGGGTAGCCAGAGAGCGATAGACGGGAATCCAGTCAACAGGGCTATCCCCATCAGCAATATGAGCCAATAAGGCAATGATGCTTTGGCTGCCTCTGCGACGTTAACCTCATTTTTGGTAATGGAGCTGAGTACGAACAAGTTTAGCCCCACGGGAGGAGTAATCATCCCGACTTCCATCAGTAGAGTGACGATGACCCCGAACCATACCGGATCAAATCCCAGGCTGGTGACCATGGGAAAGGTAATGGGGAGAGTCATCAGCAGTAATGAGATACCGTCGAAGAAGCAGCCTAGCAGCAGATAGACGAGCACTACCATCACTAGCACCCCATAGCGATTGAAGCCCAGATCAGTGATCATTTCGACTGCCGCTCGGGGAAGGCCCAGCAAGCTGACGGCCTGAGCCAGAACGACGGTACCGACCAATATGAATGCAATTGCGCTGAACATGATGGAGGCGCGGGTAAATGCTTCCCACAGTTTGGGTAGGGTCAAATCCCCCCAGCTGAAACCGAGGACAATCGCCACGGTCACGCCTAGTGCCGCAGCTTCCGTTGGTGTGGCGATACCCATATAGATGGTACCGAGCACAAAGAAAATTAATATCGGCAAAGGCCAAATCTGCAGCAAGCCTTGTCGGACCTCTTTCCAGCAAAAAGGCTCGTCGGTAACGGGAGTCACCAGGTTACCGAACCGTGAGCGGAAGAAAATCCATGCGGAAAAGCCGGCAGCTATCATGGCACCGGGGATCAGGCCAGCCATAAACAGTTTCCCGATGGAAACGTTCTGAGTAGCACCATAGATAAGTAGGGCCAGACTGGGGGGAATTAACAGGCCTAACGTTCCCCCTGCAGCCAGGGAGCCGACCACCATGCCGGGGGAATAGCCGCGCCGTTTCAGTTCGGGATAACTGACAGAGCCAATGGCGGCAGCGGTCGAGGTGCTGGAACCACTGACGGCACCGAAGAGGGTACAGACGGCGATATTGGTGTGTAACAGCTGGCCGGGAATGCGGCGGAACAAAGGGGTTAATCCGTTGTAAACCCGAGTGGATACGCCGCTTGCCAAAAGGATGTCGCCAAGGATGATAAACAGTGGCACGGCACTTAGGGTAAATTCGGTGAGAAGATTCCATGCGGAGTTAATGGCAAGTGAAGAAGCACCGTTGGCTTGAAAATGTAGCAGGATAAAGCCAGTCAGACCGAGTGCAGCCCCCAGCAGTGCGCCTGAGCCAAGAAGGATGGCCAAGCTTGACCCTAGTATTATCCAGCTCATAACGAGATCTCCTCGGTATTTTCAGCAAGTTGATTAAAAAAGACTTTTTTTATTTCCACCAAGATGCACAGAGCCATTGAAAAGGGCATTAGTGCCATCCAGGGCCATAAAAGGATTTCGCTGATATCGGAACGAGACTGGATAGCTCTCGAAAACTCCATGAACTGCCAGGCCTGATAGGAAAACACCACCGCAAATGCCATAAAAATAGAGGCGGTTATGATGGTGAATATGACCTGAAGATGGGCTGGTAGTCGGTTGGTTAACAGATTAAGGCTGATGTGCCCCGATGTATTCAGGACATACGGTAGCGTATTGAAGGCCATTGAAAGGAAAAGAAGTCCTGCCAACTCGTCTGAAAAAGATAATGGCTGATTGGCAAGGTAGCGCGACAGGGTACTTATTAAGATCAGCAAGGTCATGGTGATCCCGGATAATACACCAATAAAAAATAGTGCTTTTACTATTCCATCAAGGGTACGGGACAGGATTGACTTCATGAAGGCTCCACAATTTGGATATCTGGGGCATAAATGACACTAAGCATTGACGATGTGGCGGTGTAGATATCGCCCTCATCATTTGCTGTATGGCTAAATCATGCGCTGAGGCGACTACCAGCCCCGGAGGTAACTTCGGGGCTGGTATGGAGATTATTTGGTTAGTAAGGAGACGGTCTGATAGTAATTCAGGCCTTCTTCCCCCGACTTTTCCGCCATTTCCTGCCAGGCCTGATCGGCCGCTTGGACGAAGGTTTGGACATCATCGGCACTAAACGCTGGTAGTACCTTGATACCCATGGCCACGCGCTCTTCACGTGCTGTAGTCTCCCGCTGCTCATCTACGGAAAGCGACTGAGTTTGATTCCATACTTCGTTACCGGCAGCTATCAAGGCGTCCTGTTGCTGCTTGTCGAGTGTTTCCCAGATTTTGTTGCTAATGCCGAACATCCAGGGTGAAGCAGCCCATGGGTGCAGGTAGGCTTCATACTCGGTCACTTCTTGCAGAGAAACGGTCTTGGCAACGGTTGAAAGATAGTAAGCGCAGTCGACCACTCCGGTTTGGAGGGCAAGGTACATGTCATTTTGTGGAATGACCTGTGCTGATACATTGAGTTTTTTGAAGGTATCTACAAGGTGACCTGACCATACCCGTACTTTTTTTCCTTGCAATCCTTCCAGGGTATTGATTGGCTCTTTGCAGTGAAGGCCGACATCAAAGATGGGGGCGACAACGCCGCCAACCGTTTTAATCCCCCAATTTGCATAGGCCTTTTGATAGATGCTGTGGAGGGTGGGTAGTACTTCCAGATGTTGGCTGCTTTCGGTAATGGCACCTTGGGCATAAACGGAGGCAAGTGCCGGAGCGTCACGTTTATAATATTCACCGTACATTAGTGCCATATCAATCATTCCTGCCTGCAGGATACGTAGCATATCGGCTTCTTTCAGGCCCAGTGAGCCTGCATGATAAACATCGACCTTGAGAGTACCGGACGATTTCTCTTTAACCAGCTCAGCGAAATGCTCAATATGTTCCGCTTCCGGACGGGATTGGGCCAGGCCGCTATGAAACTTTAATGTTTTGGTTGCGTCAGCATGGGCGCTTGCCATAAATCCGAGGCCGCAGGCAGCAACTGCGGTGGCAATGACCGATATTTTCACGGTTCTCTTCATATCTTATCCTTAAGATTAGGGGCTTTATTTATCCATGTTGTATTGGCTATACGATGATATGGCTGACTTAGTGATATGAAATGTCTGAAAGCGACTCATTTATGTCGCTATTGGTTTGATAAAGGAGGTGGTAGTAAATATATTTCCCGAAAAAGTTTGGAGGTTATCTCAGTTATCCCGTAAATGAGCTGGAGCAACTGACACTGCCCTGGCCAAGCAGATCAGCAAGCGGATAATGAAGGTGGTCAGGTAGGGGATATCGGTGGAGATAGCGGAAAGCAAGGCGTACCGGGAAACGTTGTCACGGTTTTAGGTCTGGATACCAAGGAAGCCCTTCATGATGCTTTCTCATGGGGGTACCTTGCAAGGTGTGGGGTCAAAACGAGAAAAGGCGTTAACCCATTCAGGTTAATGCCTTTTAATTCAATGCTTTAACTGATAGTTATCAGTTCATGCCATATTTCTTGAGCTTCTTGCGCAGGGTGCCGCGGTTGATGCCCATCATGTTGGCGGCGCGGGTCTGGTTACCGCGGGTGTACTGCATGATCACGTCCAGCATCGGTGCTTCGACTTCGGCGAGGACCAACTCATACAACTCGGTTACTTCCTGACCGTTGAGCTGGGACAGGTAATTGCGCAGGGCCTGATCGACCGAGTTGCGCAGCGGGCGCTGAGTGGGCTGCTCGGAAGTCGGAGATTTAGTGGTAGTAACCAGTGCATCAGAAGTCGTAGTTTGTTCGAACATATTCAGTCGGCTCTTCTTTTGTTCGTTAAGCTATATTCGCGAAATACTGCTCCAACGAGTCGAGCTGGTGCCCGGCTTCGTCGAGAGCGTTGAAATCACTGCGAAAGTCACGGCCCGCATCACTACCTTGCAGATACCACCCCACATGTTTCCGGGCAATCCTTACGCCCATTACCTCACCGTAAAACGCGTGCAGTGCGGCAACATGTTCCCGGATCATCGCCCGCTCCTGGTCCTTGGGAAGCGGTGCGGGAGTAGTACCCTGTTCAAGATAGTGGCGGATTTCTCTAAAAATCCACGGCCGTCCCTGTGCAGCCCGGCCAATCATAATGGCATCGGCGCCGGTATAATCCAGTACAAAACGCGCCTTTGTCGGGCTGTCGATATCCCCGTTGGCTATCACGGGAATAGAGACGGCGTGTTTTACTGCTCTGATGGTGTCGTATTCCGCCTCACCCCTGTACATGCAGGCCCGCGTGCGACCATGCACGGCCAGGGCCCGGATACCGCAGTCTTCGGCGATACGCGCAATGTGCACGCCGTTACGGTTGTCCGGATCCCAGCCGGTACGAATTTTCAGGGTGACCGGAACCGTTACTGCATTCACCACGGCGCTGACAATCTCTTGTACCAGCTCCGGGAATTGCAGCAGGGCAGACCCCGCCATCTTCTTGTTTACCTTCTTTGCCGGACAGCCCATGTTGATGTCGATAATCTGCGCGCCCTGGTCCACATTGAACCGGGCCGCCTCGGCCATCAACGCCGGATCTGCCCCTGCAATCTGGACGGATCGGATACCCGTTTCCCCTTCATGATCCATACGCCGAAGAGACTTCTCGGACTGCCACACCCTGGGGTTTGACGACATCATTTCCGATACCGCCATTCCGGCTCCCATGCGCAGGCACAGGGTACGAAAGGGCCTGTCGGTTACTCCGGCCATCGGTGCCACCAACAGGGGGCTAGACAATTTGTAAGGACCAATTTCCATGAGAATACGGCTATCTCGGCTCAGGGTCGCGTATCTTACGCATTTTTTAAGGGGCTGAAAAGGTCACAAATTGAGCGGCGCGTAATTTTTTATAAGTCAAGACGTCGGTGCATTTTTTATGCAGTTTCAGGGCGATTTGGCGGGCTTTCTGGCGTTGTTTGCGCCGGCCGGCTCTGGTATGGAGCTCGTTCAATTCGTGAGTTCCGCCGGTTTTGCCCTGGTATCGGCCAATAGTCCCCATTTGGTACTATTTCGTATTGCGGGTCTGCGGCGCCGTCTTTTTGTCCGACGTTTGCACGGCAATGAAAAAGGCTCCGGCAGGAGCCTCTCCGATGAGCGCCTTGTCTATGAGCCTTTACTGCTTATCGCTTGATACCGCTGAGTCGGGCCCAGTCTTCGCGCAGCTCGGGGCTGTCCATGTCGAACCACTGCTCGTAGACCTGATTCAGGCCGTCGGCCTGGCTCTCGAGGATACCGGACAGCGCGAGCTTGCCGCCGGGCCTGACCAGGTTGCTGATCAGCGGTGACAGCTCCTTGAGCGGGCCGGCCAGTATGTTGGCGACCACCACGTCGGCCTTGAGGCCGTCGGGCTGATCCTGGGGCAGATAGACGCTCAACCGGTCGGCCACGCCGTTGCGCTCGGCGTTGTCGCGGCTGGCCTGCAGTGCCTGGGGATCGATGTCGATGCCGATCACCTCCTTGGCGCCCAGCTTGAGGGCCGCCAGCGCCAGAATGCCGGAGCCACAGCCGAAGTCGATCACGGTTTTATCGTTCAGATCCTGGCCGTCGAGCCATTCCAGACACAGGGCCGTGGTGGGGTGGGTGCCGGTGCCGAAGGCCAGCCCCGGATCCAGCATCACGTTGACCGCCGTGGGATCCGGCACATCGCGCCAGCTGGGACAAATCCACAGTCGCTGGCCGAAACGCATGGGGTGGAAGCTGTCCATCCACTCTCGTACCCAGTCCTTGTCTTCCAGCTGTTCGACCTTGTAGGTCAGATCCTTGCGATAGTATTTTTTCAGGAACTCGATGATGGGAGACGGATCGGTTTCGGCATCAAACATGCCTACGACCACGGTGTCGTCCCACAGCAGGGTTTCGCCGGGCAGGGGTTCGAATACCGGTTTGTCTTCGGCGTCCATATAGGTCACCGCCTGAGCACCGCGTCCCAGCAACATGTT
Source organism: Oceanisphaera submarina (assembly GCF_046521305.1). Taxonomy (NCBI): domain Bacteria; kingdom Pseudomonadati; phylum Pseudomonadota; class Gammaproteobacteria; order Aeromonadales; family Aeromonadaceae; genus Oceanisphaera; species Oceanisphaera submarina. The sequence continues at coordinate 47,705 of NZ_JBKGFN010000013.1, forward strand.
GCTGACCTTGTCGGCGGTTTTTTCGGTGGCGTTAATGCGAATTTGTATCCAGGGCATGGCGAGGCTTCATCAAACGGTAAAGTGGGGATTCTAACATTGCAGCGCTCCGGTGTCCTGTTGGCGGGCTGCAGGAAAGGTGAGCAGCAGGAAGTCGGACAACGGACACTGCTTTGCCGACACGCCGTAACCTCCTCCCTGGGGGCTCAGCCGCGCCACCCCTGGCGCGGCTGAGCAGATCCCTTTGTCCTTATCTGGCAGCAGAGTAGTCTGTTGCCTCAGGAGCACCGACCAACGTCTGTATCCGTAGCTTGAAGTTAATCGCGACCAAACAGTTGGCGTACCTCGGTGGTGGGCGGCGCGGTCGAGAGCGATCCGAACACATAGGCCAGGCCCGACAGGGCCAGGCTGGGCACTATGGCATGCAGTCCCAGCGGTTTGATGCCGAGGGTAGTTAGCAAGCCGTAGCAGACGGCACCGGTGACCATGGACGCCAGCGCCCCGGTAGCGTTGCCGCGCCACCAGTACAGTCCCAGCACCAGCGGCCAGAAGAAGATGGCCTGCAGGGCGCCGAAGGCCAGAAGATTGAGCCAGATGATCATGTCCGGCGGGCTCAGCGCCGCCCACAGCACGACGAGGCCCAGCACCAGAGTCACCAGCCGGCTGGCGCGCTTGATGGCGGTGGGAGAGGGCGGGGTGCGACTCAGGTAGTTGAGGTACAGGTCTTTTACCAGGGTGGCAGAAGCCTGGATCAACTGGGAGTCGATGGTCGACATGATGGCGGCCATGGGCCCGGCCAGAAACAGCCCGGCCACGATGGGAGGCAACACGGTGAGCATCAGGGTGGGCATTACCTTGTCGGGCACGCTCAATTCGGGCAGCAGTACTCGACCCAGGGCACCGGCAAAGTGCATGCCGAACATCAGCAGGGCACCGATCAGGGTGCCGATGATAATGCCCTTGTGCATGGCGCCACTGTCTTTATAGGCCAGGCAGCGTATCGCAGAGTGGGGCAGGCCGATAACCCCGAAACAGACCAGTACCCAGAACGACAGCATGAAGCTGGTGCCGAGAAAGCCGTCCGGTCCGCGAGGTTCTACCAGGCCCGGATCGATCTCGGACAGGGCGCTGAACATGGCGCCGGCACCGCCACCGGCGTGCAGCACGCCAGCCAGCAGTACCAGGGTCCCCAGCAGCATCAGTACGCCCTGCACCGCATCGGTTATCACCACGGCGCGAAAGCCGCCAATCAGGGTGTAGAGCAGCACAGTGGTGGCAAAGATGACGAGGCCGCCCTGATAGGGCAGACCGGTCACGGTTTCCAGCAGCCGGGCGCCGCCGATAAACTGAACCACCATGGTGGCGACAAAGGCGGCGAGCAGGCCCAGTGCCGCCAGTATTACCACCAGCGGGCTGCGATAGCGGGCATAGAGCATGTCGTTGATGGTGAGCGCGTTGACCCGGCGGGCGATATGGGCGAATTGCTTGCCCAGCACCCCCAGGGTCAGCCATACGGTGGGCACCTGTATCATCGCCAGCAGCACCCAGCCCAGCCCCATGCGATAGGCGGCACCGGGGCCGCCGATAAAGGAAGAGGCCGAGGCATAGGTGGCCACCATGGTCATGGCCAGCACAAAGCCGCCCATGGAGCGGTTGCCGAGAAAATAGTCCTGTACGAAGCTGCCTTCCTGCGGGCGACGGCTCAGCCAGAAACCGAGCCCGAGCATGGCGCACAGGTAAATAACCAGCGGGATCAACAACTCAAGGTTCATGGCTGTTCTCCAGGCCGCTCTTTTTACCCGGCACGGGGCTGTCCAAAGCAACGGTTTTAAAGCAGTAACGCACCATCAGCATGCAGAGCACGACAAACAGCAAGGGATTGAACAGACAGCTCAGCACAAACCACAGCGGCCAGCCGGCCAGTATGATGCCGGGCGGCACCAGATAGGCGCTTAGCCACCAGCCAAGCATGTACAGCACCGCCAATATCACACTCAAGGCGGCTTCTCGACGGGCAATGGATACGATATTGGTCATCAGGAGTCCCCTTTGAAGGGGGCGAAGGATACCAGCGGGGGCCAACAGTAATCAATTCATGACTTGCGTCTGTGGCGGAAGGCTCGCCGCCTCCCGCCAGAAGGTACGGATCAGTCGTTAAAGCCGTCACCGGCGGCGGCCACAAACGCCAGTTCTACCAGGTAGCGCGGGTTGGCCAGCTCGGCCTTGACGCAGGCTCGACTGGGAGCGGTACCGGACTCGAACCAGGTGTCCCATACCGCATTGAAGGCGGGCAGGTTCGTGAAGTCGGTCAGGTAGATGGTGACCGACAGCAGGCGCGTCTTGTCGCTGCCTATCTTGGCCAGGGCCTGTTCGGCCTGAGCGAAGATTTGGGCAGTCTGGCCCTGAACGTCGGCATCGAGATCGGACTCGGGCACTTCGACGAAGTGGGCGATGCCGTTGAATACGGTAATGTCGGACCAGCGTTGGCAGGGATTGATACGATGGATTGTCATCTTGTCTCTCTTCAGGGGGCGTTGAGGCGATATTCTAACGGCAAAGGGCGGCGAGAGGAAAAAACAAAAACGGCGCCGAAGGCGCCGTTTTCAATCAGCAGTCGCGGTGTCTTACAGACCCAGCTTCTTCTCGAGATAATGAATATTGGTGCCGCCGTTGCGGAAATTTTCATCACTCATGATTTCTTTATGCAGCGGTATATTGGTCTTGATGCCTTCTATTACCAGCTCGTTCAGGGCGTGCGTCATGCGGGCGATCGCGATGTCGCGATTTTCGCCGTAGCAGATCAGCTTGCCGATCATGGAGTCGTAGTAGGGCGGAACCTTGTAACCGGCATAAATGTGCGAATCCCAACGCACGCCCAGACCACCCGGAGAATGGAACAGGGTGATTTCGCCCGGGCTCGGGATAAAGCTCTTCGGATCTTCGGCGTTGATCCGGCATTCGATGGCATGGCCGCGAACCGTTACCTGCTCCTGGGTGATAGACAGGGGCTGGCCAGCGGCGATGCGCAGCTGCTCCTTGATCAGATCCACACCGGTGATCATCTCGGTAACCGGATGCTCTACCTGAATACGGGTGTTCATTTCGATGAAATAGAATTCGCCGTTTTCATATAGAAACTCGAAGGTACCGGCACCGCGGTAGCCGATGTCGACACAGGCCTTGCAGCAACGATCGCCGATAAACTTGCGCATTTCGGCGGTAATGCCCGGTGCCGGTGCTTCTTCCACCACCTTCTGGTGGCGACGCTGCATGGAGCAGTCCCGCTCGGCCAGATGAATGGCCTTGCCCTGACCGTCGGCCAGGATCTGGATTTCGATATGGCGCGGGTTTTCCAGGAATTTTTCCATGTACACCATGTCGTTGCCGAAAACGGAACCGGCTTCGGCTTTGGTCATGACGATGGATTTTTCCAGCTCGCTTTCGTTACGCACTACGCGCATGCCGCGACCACCGCCGCCGCCGGCGGCCTTGATGATCACCGGATAACCGATGCGCTTGGCAATGGCGGCGTTTTTCTTGGCGTCGTCACCGATGGGGCCGTCGGAGCCGGGTACGCAGGGTACGCCGGCTTTTTTCATGGCCGAAATGGCACTGACCTTGTCACCCATCAGGCGGATGGTATCACCACGGGGGCCGATGAAGACGAAACCGGACTTCTCGACCTGGTCGGCAAAGTCGGCATTCTCGGCCAGAAAGCCGTAACCCGGGTGAATGGCCACCGCATCGGTCACTTCGGCAGCGGCGATGATGGATGGAATGTTCAGGTATGACTGATGGGACTGGTTGCCACCAATACAGATGGACTCGTCTGCCAGCAGTACATGCTTGAGCTCACGGTCGGCGGTGGAGTGCACCGCCACCGTTTTGATCCCGAGCTCTTTACAGGCGCGCAGGATCCGCAGGGCAATTTCACCGCGGTTGGCGATGACTACTTTATCCAGCATGAGAATTCCTTATTCGATGATGAACAGCGGCTCGTCGAACTCGACCGGCTGGCCGTTGTCGATCAGGATGGCCTTGATCACGCCGGATTTGTCGGCTTCGATCTGGTTCATCATCTTCATGGCTTCAACGATGCACAGGGTGTCACCGACGTTAACGGTCTGGCCCACTTCGGCGAAATTCTTGGCACCGGGGCTGGAGGCGCGGTAGAAGGTACCGACCATGGGGGAACGCATCACATGACCGCTAACGGCCGGAGCGGCGGCTTCTGCAGCGGCGGGTGCCAGCGCGGCAGCCATGGGAGCGGCGGGGGCCGGTGCCGGCGCGGCTTGAATCTGCTGATACTGGGGCTGCATGACCTGGCCGGGGTTACCGTAACGACTGATGCGAACGGACTCTTCACCTTCGGATATTTCCAGCTCGGCGATGCCGGATTCTTCTACCAGTTCGATCAGTTTTTTGATTTTACGAATATCCATGAGCGTTCTCTTGTTATGTTAGTACTGTGCTGAGGGGTTAACGACGGGCCAGATGGCGTGCCGCCGCTTCCAGGGCAAATTCGTAACCATCGGCGCCGAAGCCACAAATCACGCCTGTCGCCTTGTCGGCAAGATAGGAATGATGGCGGAAAGGCTCACGGGCATGCACATTCGACAGATGTACCTCGATAAAGGGGATATTGACCCCCAGCAGGGCATCACGAATGGCAACGCTGGTGTGCGTGAAGGCGGCAGGATTGATAATGATGAAATCCTGCTTGCCATAGGCCTGGTGGATGGCGTCGATCAGTTGATGCTCTGCATTCGATTGCAGGTGACTGAGTTCGATATCGCGCTCGGCTGCCTGTTCGGTCAGGCGGGCAACGATGTCGTTCAGGCTGTTTTGACCATAGATGCCGGGTTCGCGCTGACCCAATAGATTAAGATTGGGTCCGTTCAGCAACAGAATTCGGAATTTATCGGTCATTATGCAGCAATCCTCGGCAATCTTGCGGTGTTCACATCGAGCAACAGGGAGCCTAGCCGTTTTTACCCATTTCTGGCAAATAAAATCGTACGGCTCGACTCAGACCGGTCAATTATAGTGATTTCGTGAAAATTGGCAGCAATTTACTGGTCTAATCACTGATTGCAGGTTAAAGCCCGGTAACCGGTGGCTGAGGGCCGCCGGGAGCCGAGTGCAGAGACGCCATGTAGCGCGGCTCGACGGTTGGTGCGACATTTTCGGTCATTAACATGCATCTTACACGGAGAGGGCCGAGCAGACGACCGCGACAAAAACGCCGCCCGAAGGCGGCGTTTATTTGTCGGGGCTTCCTCGTCAGGCGATGCGGCCGCGTTCTTCGATCAGACGATCGACCACGGCCGGATCGGCCAGGGTGGAGGTATCGCCCAGAGAGCCGGTATCGCCGGTGGCAATCTTGCGCAGTATGCGACGCATGATCTTGCCGGAGCGGGTCTTGGGCAGGCCCTCGGCCCAGTGGATGATGTCCGGAGTGGCGATGGGGCCGATTTCCTTGCGCACCCAGTCTTTCACCTCTTTATGCAGCTCGGCGGAGGGGAGTTCGCCGGCGTTGAGGGTGACATAGGCGTAAATGCCCTGCCCCTTGATGTCGTGCGGCACGCCGACCACCGCCGCCTCGGCGATTTTCGGATGGGCCACCAGGGCCGATTCGATTTCGGCGGTGCCCATGCGGTGACCGGATACGTTGAGCACGTCATCCACCCGGCCGGTGATCCAGTAATAACCGTCTTCGTCACGGCGGGCACCGTCACCACTGAAATAGGTGCCGGGGAAGGTGGAGAAATAGGTCTGCTCGAAGCGGTCGTGATCACCGAAGATGGTGCGCATCTGACCCGGCCAGGAGTCCAGGATCACCAGGTTGCCGTCGGTCACGCCGTCCAGCACAGTGCCTTCACCGTCCACCAGTGCCGGCTGTACGCCGAAGAAGGGGCGGGTGGCAGAGCCGGGTTTGAGATCGGTAGCGCCGGGCAGCGGGGTGATTAGAATGCCGCCGGTCTCGGTCTGCCACCAGGTATCGACGATGGGGCAGCGCTCGTCACCGATCACTCGATAATACCATTCCCAGGCTTCCGGGTTGATGGGCTCGCCCACCGAGCCCAGCACGCGCAGGCTGGCACGGCTGGTATCTTCCACCGCCTCGTCACCCTTGGCCATGAAGGCGCGAATGGCGGTGGGCGCGGTATAAAGAATATTGACCTGATGCTTGTCGACGATCTGCGCCATGCGGTTGGTCTTGGGGTAGTTGGGCACGCCTTCGAACAGCAATGTGGTAGCGCCGTTGGCCAGGGGGCCATAGAGCAGGTAGCTGTGGCCGGTGATCCAGCCCACATCTGCGGTACACCAGTAAACGTCACCCTGGTGGTAGTCGAAGACGTACTTGAAGGTCATGGCCGCATATACCAGGTAGCCGCCGGTGGTGTGCAGTACGCCCTTGGGCGTACCGGTAGAGCCGGAGGTATAGAGGATGAACAGCGGATCTTCGGCGTTCATCTCGGTCGGCGGGCAGTCGGCATCGACCTTGGTGACGGCTTCGTGCCACCAGATGTCGCGGTTTTCGAACCAGGCCACGTCACCACCGGTACGGCGATAGACGATGACCTTGCAGTCCGGGCTGACACCGGGTTTGGTCAGGGCTGTGTCCACGTTGGCCTTGAGTGCCACTTTTCGGCCGCCACGCAGGCCTTCGTCGGCGGTGATCACCACCTTGGCCTCGGAGTCGATGATGCGACTGGCCAGGGCGTCGGGAGAGAAACCACCGAATACCACGGAGTGCACGGCGCCGATGCGGGTACAGGCCAGCATGGCCACGGCGGCTTCCACCACCATGGGCATATAGATGCTGACCACGTCGCCTTTGTTCACGCCCTGGGCTTTCAACACGTTGGCAAAACGGCACACCTGCTCGTGCAGCTCGCGATAGGTGACTTTCTTGTCGTCGTCCGGGCTGTCGCCTTCCCAGATGATGGCGATCTCGTCGGCCCTGGTAGCCAGATGACGGTCGATACAGTTGGCGGACAGGTTAAGAGTACCGTCTTCAAACCACTTGATGCTGATGTGGCCGGGATCGTAAGAGGTGTTCTTCACCTTGGTATAGGGTTTGATCCAGTCGACCTGTTTGCCCTGTTCACCCCAGAACTTATCCGGGTTTTCGATGGACTCCCGATACATACGCTGATAACCCGCATCGTCTATCAGGGCGTGTTCGGCAAACTGTGCCATGACGGGATGAACCTTGACTTCACTCATTATTCCGCTCCTTGGGGTATATCCAATAACCATTGTGTAACAAGGTGACGCAGATGGTCGCCATGCTCAATTAGACTTTCGGCTAGCCATGCCACATTTCTAGCATAATACGGGTAGCCATGTTACCGGTTTGTGTCGCAATACCACGGCGTATCATCGAGATTTATCCGCATTGTAGCTACAGCAAAAACCGTTCGGCGAAATAGATGACGATGAGATAACGCACCGACTTGCCGATGAATACCAGCAGGATGAAAGGCAGCAGGCGCACCTTCATGATACCGGCGATAAAGGTCAGGGCATCGCCCCCCACCGGGGCCCAGGCGAGCAGCAATGACCAGACGCCGAAACGCTGAAACCAGCGCTGGGCCCGCTCCAGTTGCTTGTCCTTGATGGGAAACCAGCGTTTGTGTTTGTAATGCAGCAGGTATTTACCCAGCCACCAGTTGACCACGGAGCCCAGGGTGTTGCCGACGCTGGCCAGGGCCCACAGCAGCACGGCAGCATCGGGTTGGCGGGTCAGCACCGCCGCCAGCACCACCTCGGAATAAAAGGGCGCTATGGTGGCGGCGAGCAGGCTGCTGGCAAAGACAATCAGATAATCAAGCATAAGATCATCAACTATAGAGTCGTTCGGGGCGGGCGGCGCGGGCGAGCCGGACCAGGGTGCGGAAGATGGCACGCTGATGACCGAGGTAGGGCAGGTATTCCGGGTGCCACTGTACCCCCAGCATATAGTGCTCGCCTCGGTTCTCGATGGCCTGCACCAAGCCGTCCAGATCCCGGGCCGCCACCGTCAGGCCGTCGCCGAGTCGGTCCACCGCCTGATGATGCAGGCTGTTGATGCGCCAGCGCGGCCGGCGAATGCTGTCATGCAACCGGCCCTGGCCCCGGCCGATGGCGGTCTTGCGTGGCAAGAGGGTACGGCGGTTGGAGGTATGGTGGCGCAGCGGTCGGATATCCGAATGCAGGGATCCGCCCAGCACCACGTTGATCAACTGGGCGCCGCGGCAGATGCCGAGCAGGGGCAGTTGAGTGTCCAGAGCATGCTCGATCAGCTCGATTTCGAAGGCGTCCCGCTCGGGGTCGGCGGGCGCCCGACCTGTATCTTCACCATAGAGGGCGGCATCGATATCGTCGCCGCCACCGATGATCAGCCCCTGCAGTTTGTCCCGCTTATGGGGGCGGATGGAAGAGGGGGTCAGCCGCAGCGCCCGGCCTCCGGCCAGAAAAATGGCCAGCCTGGTGGCCCACCAGGCCCAGGGGAGTCGGCTGTCGGGGCCGGTCACGCCAATCAGCGGAGCCATGGCGTGACCTTGCTCTTCCAGGGATCGAGAAAATCGGGCGTCAGGCTGTCCAGATGGGCGGCATAGTGTCGACAGAGCTGATCCAGCCGGCGTTCATCGTTGGCCAGCATTTCCACCTGCAGCCAGCCGTTCCAGGCGTGTTGCAACGACCAGCGCTGATTGTCGATGTCGGAGTTGGGCAGCCGGTAATGCAGCGTGGGCCGCTTGTTGACCTTGCCGTCCTTCACCACCTCTTGCACCCGAGCTTCGTCGTGCCAGGCCAGCATGGGAAGCAAGTCCAGCGAGCGGTTGCGGCTGGGGTTGGCAGCCAGGTAGTCTTCGCTGAATTGTGGCAAGTCGGGCCAGTAGTCGAGGTCAATCACCTTGCGGCTGTAGTCTCTGGCAAAGCCACGGATATAGGGCGACAGCGTACGGGCCGCAACTATGTCTTCCCGTTGCTCCAGCCAGTCATGCAGACACAGGTAGGCCTTGAAGTAACGCAGCAGGGTGAGGTTGTCGGTGTCCGGCAGTTCCGGGTTCAGGTGCAGGCCAAAGGCATAGTGCAGGGCGTGACGGGTGCCTTTGGCGCCGTGGGCACGCAGCCGCTCAAACAGTGGTGTCAATTGATCGAGTCGGGAAAGCGGCAAAGGGGGGCTAACCAGCTCCAGCGGCACCAACTGAAAGGCCAGGGCGCCCAGCAACTCGGTGGCGGCCTGCTCCAGCTCGCCCGGCGGCTGCCGGAGCTGAATCCGTGCCAGCCGTTTGAGGTAGTCGAAGTCCAGCTCGGCCCGAAAGGTGCCGAGCGAGGTATCTATTTCAATTTCATATTCAGACCTTTGCCTCAGGCTACCTTCTAGTTGATCGGCTACCAGCCTGGCCAGCCGGGGCAGGGGCAGGCCGTTGAACTCCAGCTCCACGCCGAGACGCCGCTCCTGGCCGGACGCCGTGTATCTGTGTTCGGGTAAGCCGAGTGCCATGGTTGCTCCTGTGGACTAATCAGTCTGGTTCAGCCACCAGTAAAAGATAAAGCCGGCCCAGCTCAGGGCAAGCAGCAACCAGGGCAGCCAGGCCGGGAAACTACTGGGCTCCGGTGCCGTTTCCTGCTCGTCGCTCTGGTTCCGGTCATCGGGCCGCTGCTGGCGAAGCTGCTGTTTTTTGGCCTTGTCGGCGGCGCGCGCCCGGGCCTTGTGCTGCTTCTTGTATTCTTCTATGCCTTTCTGGATACCCTGATTGATCAGCCGGGTCTGCTCCTTGGTCTGCCCCGGACGCTGGGTCGCCCTGGCGATGCGTTCGGCCTCTTCCTGAGTCTCGGGCGAGGGGGCGGCTTTCCGGTGCTTGTTATAAGCCATTATTGGGCCACCATGATTGCGCCACCATCACTGTGCCACATTGTTGAGATAATGAATATCCATGCTGAACATGGCAAGCAACAGGCCGGCGGCGGCGGAATAGAAGCCGAACGAGTCTTTTTTTTCGCAGGCACTCACGAAGGGCGGCAACCAGTCGATCAGTAGTTGATTGGCCAGCTCCCGTTGCTTGTCCAGCAGGGCGATGCGGTCGGTTTCGTTGTCGGCGGCGGCACCGGCCAGGGCGAGAGAGGCCATCATCTCCAGCTGGTTGCAGGCATTGAGCGGGTCGTCGTCTTCCAGGCGGGTGCCGTGCTGATGCAGCAGTGTGCTCATCAGTATCATCGCCTCGTCTTCCGGCTGAGCCAGGGATGCGGTATCGAGCAGCGAGGCAGTGCCAAACAGCCGGTGGTAATGTTCGCTCAATTCGCCCTCGGGCTTACTCAGTTCCAGCACTCGGCCGGCCTGTCGGCGAAAGGCTTCGGCTGCGTCATGCAGTGGATCCAGCGTGGCCAGACTATCGAGGAAGGCATGCATGTCATAACCATCGAACTCGCGTATTTCTTCATCGGTCAGCGGAGCCGCAAACAGGGCGGTAAACCAGTGATAAAGCTCGGCTCGGCGGTGCGAGGTCACCATGAAATCTTGCATATTATCCTCAACGGCGGTTTGGGTGCCGGTCAGCCTTGGGCCGAGGTTCCGGCTAAAAGACTCTATTCTATCGGGTTTAACGGCCAGATCTACCCTGGCCGCCGGTGAAGCGACGGGTATTTAAATGTTGCTTAATATTCAACTTTTTGTAAAATTTTCAACTTAAAGATAAATAAATGTTGTTAACTGGTCTCCCGGGGCTAGGCCGAACCCGGCCTTAAGGGTAAACTCGGGACTTCAGTGAACACCCCCATGTGAGTCAGGAGAAACGGATGTTAAAGCGTGACATGAATATCGCCGATTATGATCCTCAGCTGTGGCAGGCCATCTGTGATGAAACCCAGCGTCAGGAAGAGCATATCGAGCTGATTGCTTCCGAGAACTACACCAGCCCGCGCGTGATGCAGGCTCAGGGTTCCCAGCTGACCAACAAGTATGCCGAAGGTTATCCGGGCAAGCGTTTCTACGGCGGCTGTGAATATGTCGACATCGCCGAAGAGCTGGCTATCGAGCGCGCCAAGCAGCTGTTTGGTGCCACCTATGCCAACGTGCAGCCGCACTCCGGCTCCCAGGCCAACTCCGCCGTCTTCATGGCGCTGGTCAAGCCCGGCGATACCGTCATGGGCATGAACCTGGCACACGGTGGTCACCTGACTCACGGTTCTCCGGCCAACTTCTCCGGCAAGATGTACAACATAGTACCTTACGGCATCAACGAAGCCGGCGTGATCGATTACGAAGAAATGGAGCGCCTGGCGGTCGAGCACAAGCCGAAGATGATCATCGGTGGCTTCTCCGCCTTCTCCGGTATCGTCGACTGGGCGCGCATGCGTGAAATCGCCGACAAGGTCGGTGCCTGGTTCATGGTAGACATGGCCCATGTTGCCGGTCTGATTGCCGCCGGTCACTACCCGAGCCCCATCGCCCACGCCCACGTGGTGACCACCACTACCCACAAGACCCTGGCCGGCCCCCGTGGCGGCCTGGTGCTGTCTGCCGCCAACAACGAAGAACTGGAGAAGAAGCTGAACTCCGCCGTCTTCCCCGGCGGTCAGGGCGGTCCCCTGATGCACGTTATTGCCGCCAAGGCCGTTGCCTTCAAGGAAGCGCTGGAGCCCGAGTTCAAGGAATACCAGGGCCGGGTGCTGAAAAATGCCCAGGCCATGGCCGATGCCTTCCAGCAGCGTGGCTACAAGGTGGTCTCCGGCGGTACTTACAATCACCTGTTCCTGCTCGATCTGATCGACAAGGGCATCACCGGTAAGGAAGCCGACGCCGCTCTGGGTCGCGCCTTCATCACCGTGAACAAGAATGCCGTTCCCAACGATCCGCGCTCTCCGTTCGTGACCTCCGGCATTCGTATCGGTACCCCTGCGGTGACCCGTCGTGGTTTCAATGAAGCCGACGTCCGCGAGCTGGCCGGCTGGATCTGTGATGTGCTGGACGACATCAACGACGAAGCGACCATAGCCCGCGTGAAAGAGCAGGTGCTGGACATCTGCCGTCGCCATCCGGTTTATGCATGATCGCATGACCGCTTGATGAATAAGAAACGGGGTCTTCGGACCCCGTTTTTGTATCCGGAACAAACATTGCTTTAAACGATAAGCTGGCCGGGTGGCTCGCCGGCCCCGTTTTGCTGACAGCTTCACGCTTACAACAGTGTTTCATTCTGGCAATCTGTAGCCTGCTTATTTACACTAACGACCGAATTCAGCCTACGGAGGCGCCATGCACTGTCCCTTCTGTCTCGCAACCGAAACCAAGGTCATCGACTCCCGCTTGGTCGGGGAAGGATTGCAGGTGCGTCGCCGGCGGGAATGCAACGCCTGCAAGGAGCGCTTCACCACTTTCGAAAGCGCCGAGCTGGTGATGCCACGGGTGATCAAGACCACCGGCATTCGCGAGCCCTTCAACGAAGACAAGCTGGAAGCCGGCATGCAGCGGGCGCTGGAAAAACGTCCGGTCAGTACCGAGTCCATCGAGCAGTCGGTCAGCCGCATCATGTCTCAGCTGCGTGCTACCGGCGAGCGGGAAGTCAAATCCGAACATATCGGCAACCTGGTGATGGAAGAGCTCAAGCAGCTCGACAAGGTCGCCTATATCCGTTTCGCCTCCGTGTATCGTTGTTTCGAAGACTTGCGCCAATTCGGCGAAGAAATAGCCCGACTGGAGCAATGAGTGTTTAATTCCGAAGATGCGCGCTGGATGGCCAGGGCGCTAGAACTCGCCCGTTGCGGGCGTTTTACTACCAGCCCCAACCCGTCGGTAGGTTGTGTCATAGTGCGTAACGGCACCCTGGTGGGCGAAGGCTATCACCAGCAGGCCGGCGGCCCCCATGCCGAGGTGTTTGCCCTGCGACGGGCAGGCAGCAAGGCTCGTGGCGCCACCGCCTATGTAACGCTCGAACCCTGCTCCCATCATGGTCGTACTCCGCCCTGTGCCCAGGGACTGATTGACGCCGGTGTGGCCAGAGTGGTGGCGGCCTCGGTTGATCCCAACCCGCAGGTGGCGGGCCGAGGCTTGGCCATGCTGCAGTCGGCGGGCATTAGCGCCGAGGCGGGACTGATGAGCGAGGCGGCCGAGGCGGTCAATACCGGATTCATGCATCGTATGCGCACCGGCCTGCCCCTTGTTACCGTCAAGCTGGCGGCCAGCCTGGATGGCCGTACTGCGCTTGCCAATGGTGAAAGCAAGTGGATTACCGGCCCCGCCGCCCGCCGGGACGTACAGCGTCATCGTGCCCTGAGCTGTGCCATTCTGTCCGGTGCCGATACGGTACTGACCGACGACGCCGGCCTCAATGTACGCTGGAGCGAGCTGCCCGCATCGATACAGACCGAATATGAGCAGGACCGGCTGCGCCAGCCGCTGCGGGTCATTATCGACACCCGTAACCGTCTGCATCCGGGCCTGAAACTGTTTGGTCTGCCCGGACCTATATTGCTGTTGCGCGGCAGGGCAAGCGGTGGCTTCGGCGACCAGGTGGAAGAATGCGTATTGCCGCTGGCAGACAACGGCCGGCTCGACCTGCCGCTGTTGCTGGCCGAGCTGGGCCGTCGGCAGATCAATCATCTGTGGGTCGAGGCGGGGGCTCGTCTCTGTGGCGCCTTGCTGAGGGCGGCACTGGTGGACGAGCTGGTGTTGTATCAGGCGCCCAGTCTGATGGGCAGCGGTGCCCGCGGGCTGTTCGACTTGCCCGAACTGACCGCCATGGACCAGGTGCCGCAACTGGAGTGGCGAGACTGCCGCCGGGTCGGCACCGATCTTAAATTGACAGCAAGGGTAATAAACTGATGTTTACCGGAATAGTGGAAGCCACCGGCGTACTGGCCGATATTCGCCGACAGGGTAATGAGTCGGTTATTCGCATTCATTGTCCCCGGCTGGACTTGTCGGATGTGAAACTGGGTGACTCCATTGCCACCAACGGCGTTTGCCTGACCGTGACCGAGCTGGGCGCGGATTATTATTGTGCCGACGTGTCCGGCGAAACCATAGATCGTACCGGCTTTGCCGGCTATCGCACCGGCCAGGCGGTCAATCTGGAAAAAGCCCTGCTGGCCACCGGTCGGCTGGGCGGCCACATGGTGTCCGGTCATGTGGACGGTGTCGGCCATATTCGCCGCCGCACCGCGCTCGGCAACAGCGTGGAGCTGTGGGTCGAGGCCCCGGCGGAGCTGGCCCGTTATATCGCCGAAAAAGGCTCCATTACCGTGGACGGCATCAGCCTCACGGTCAACGACGTGGAAGGGGCGGCGTTCAAACTGACCCTGGTACCTCATACATTACAGGAAACCACCCTCGACGACTGGCGGCCCGGCCGCCAGGTAAATCTTGAGGTGGATATTATTGCCCGCTATCTTGAACGTCTGCTGACCGCTGCGTCCGAGCCACAACAGGGCGGACTGACGCTGGCGACCCTGGCCGCCAGCGGTTTTATGAAATAAGAAGGGAGAATCCCATGGCTTTAAGTAGTACCCAGGAAATCATCGACGATATCCGTCAGGGCAAAATGGTCATTCTGATGGATGATGAAGACCGGGAAAACGAAGGTGATCTCATCATGGCTTCCGAGCATGTGCGGCCGGAAGACATCAACTTCATGGCCAAATATGGTCGGGGCCTGATTTGCCTGACACTGACCGAAGCCCGTTGCCGTCAGCTGGATATTCCCCAGATGGTCAGCCGTAACACAGAGCAGTTTTCCACCGCCTTCACCGTGTCCATCGAAGCCGCCGAAGGGGTGACCACCGGCATTTCCGCCGCCGATCGCGCCCATACGGTACAGACGGCCGTGGCCAAGGATGCCAAGCCGTCCGATCTGGTGCAGCCGGGGCATATCTTTCCGCTCAAGGCCCAGAACGGTGGTGTGCTGACCCGCGCCGGTCATACCGAAGCGGGCTGTGATCTGGCTCGACTGGCCGGACTCGAGCCTTCGTCGGTGATCGTCGAGATCCTCAACGAAGACGGCACCATGGCCCGGCGCCCGGATCTGGAAGTCTTTGCCCAGGAGCACGGTATCAAGCTCGGCACCATCGCCGATCTGATCGAATACCGTAACCAGAACGAAACCACCATAGAGCAGGTAGCCCGTTGTAGCCTGCCCACTGAGTACGGTGATTTCGAGCTGGTGACCTTTCGTGACACCATCGACAATCAGGTGCATTTCGCCCTGAGAAAAGGCGAAATCAAGCCCGAGGTGCCGGCGCTGGTACGGGTGCATATTCACGACATGTTTACCGATGTGCTGATGACAGATCGTCACTCGGCGCGTACCTGGCCGCTGGGCAAGTCGATGGCCCGCATCGCCGACGAAGGCGGTGTGCTGGTGATCCTCGGTCGGGAAGAAACACCGGACCACCTGTTGTCGCTAGTGCGCCAGTTCGAGGCAGTGGATCGTGGCGAGCGCCCGGAAGGCGCCAAGCGCCAGGGCACTTCCCGCCGGGTCGGCGTCGGCTCGCAGATACTGCAGGCCATGGGTGTGGGCAAGATGAAGCTGCTCAGCTCACCCAGGCGCTACCATGCATTGTCCGGCTTCGGCCTGGAAGTGGTCGACTACATCATCGACTGATGATCAGGGACAAAAGACCCTGGATAACCGGCTTGAAAGCCCGCGACAGCGGGCTTTTTCGTATTCGACGATTGAGTTTTGCCGCGTGAGCGTCAACAATGACTCCCTTCTCTTATCACGGCAGCATACGGGGTTATAACCGATGGCAATACGACTGGGACCGAGCGATTTTATCGACATGCCCTGGAAAAACGGTGGTGGCGTCACCCGGGAGCTGTATCGGCTGCCGAGCGAGCAGGGGGCCGACTTCGGCCTGCGGGTGTCGATGGCCCGGGTGGGGCAAAGCGGCCCCTTTTCTTTCTTTCCCGGCATCGACCGTATCCTGATGCTGGTAGACGGCGCCGGCTTCGAGCTGGACATGAACGGTAGCCAACAAATCATGGATACCCCCTTCGTGCCGCTGGCCTTTGCCGGCGAAGAAGCGGTGAACTGCCGACTGCTGGGCGGCGAGTGTCTGGACTTCAATGTGATGACCGACCGTCGCTGGGGGCGCGTCGGGGTGCAGGTGCATGAGTTGGCGCCGGGGCAGATTTATCGTTGCAACAGCGTGACACCACGTTTGTTGTATCGTCACTCGACCGGCGAGAACGCCGAGCCCGAGTTGTGGGTGCTGGCACCGGGCGACCGCCTGGATCTGGCTGCCGACGAGCAGGGTGCCATCTTGGTCGATATCACCCTTTACCCTCTGAGCGGAGTCTGAGATGACAACACTGAATTTTATTGTGCGAGACACGGTACCGACCCCGGACGCCTGTGTGATCTGGCTGCATGGCCTGGGTGCCGACGGTCACGACTTCGAGCCGATTGTGCCCGAGCTGAACTTGCCTGAAGGCAGCGCCATCCGTTTTATCTTCCCTCATGCCCCCAAAATCCCGGTGACCATCAACGGCGGGCTGCCGATGCCGGCCTGGTACGACATTCTGGCCATGAGCCTGGAGCGGGAAGTGGATGAGCCGCAGTTACGGGGCTCGGCCCTGGCGATACAGGCACTGATCGAACAGCAGACGGCCCAGGGCATCGACAGCCGCCGCATCGTGCTGGCCGGTTTTTCCCAGGGGGGCGCCGTGGCCTATGAGGCGGCATTAAGCTATCACCGGCCGCTGGCCGGTTTGATTGCCATGTCCACCTACCTCGCCACCGCCGACAGCCTGCAGCGCCATGAGGCCAACCAGTATCTGCCGGTGCAGATTCTGCACGGCAGCCGGGATGGCGTGGTGCCGGAACTGCTGGGCGAGCGAGCCTGTCAGCAGTTGCAGCAATGGGGTTTTGTGCCCGAATACCACGGCTATCCGATGGAGCACAGCGTGTGCGCCGCCGAAATTGCCGATATCTCCCGCTTCCTGTGCCATTGTCTGCAGTTGCAGGACTGATGGCCGGCGTTAATCAAGAGCTGATTTTTAATCGTATTATCAAGGAAACAAGATGAACCTGAATGAACTGCAGCAGCAATTGGACAACCACCCCGAGATCATCGAATTTGCCGACACCATGGCGGTGATCGAGAGCCTGTACGACTTTACCCCCACCGGCTTCACCAACGGTGAAGTACGTAACGAGGCCGGGCAGAACAACGGCTCCTGCAAGCTGTTCGCCTTCGCCAGGCTGCAGGGCTTCAACCAGCAGCAGACCCTGGCCTGTTTCGGCGCCTTCTATCGGGATGATGTACTGGGCAATCCGGGTGGACAGGATCATCAGAATATCCGTAACTTCATCAACAGTGGCTGGGGTGGTATCGAGTTTGCCGGTCAGCCGTTAACGCCTAAAGCCTGATAACTCCCGAGCACAAAAGGATACTGCCATGGCCGCTGCCAGCTTGTTGACCCTGATTGATGATATCGCCACCCTGCTGGATGATGTATCGCTGATGACCAAGGTGGCGGCCAAGAAAACAGCCGGCGTGCTGGGAGACGATCTGGCGCTCAACGCCCAGCAGGTCTCGGGGGTACGGGCCGAGCGCGAGATACCGGTGGTATGGGCCGTGGCCAGGGGATCGCTGCGCAACAAGCTGATTCTGGTGCCGGCGGCGCTGTTGATCAGCGCGCTGGCGCCCTGGCTCATCATTCCCTTGCTGATGCTGGGCGGCGCTTTTCTCTGCTTCGAGGGCGTGGAAAAGCTGGTGCATTCCTTTCTGCACAGGGCGAGTGACGAACATCGTCATCTGGTCGGGATCCAGCAAATGGAAAAGCAGGGGACGGTGGATCTGGTGGCGCTGGAGCGAGACAAGATCAAGGGGGCGATTCGTACCGATTTTATTCTGTCGGCCGAGATCATCGTCATCACCCTGGGCACGGTAGCCGGCGCCGGTTTCGGATTGCAGGTGGCGGTGCTGACGGGTATCGCCCTGCTGATGACGGTTGGGGTTTACGGTCTGGTGGCGGGTATCGTCAAGCTGGACGATCTGGGTCTTTACCTGAGCCAGAAAACCGGTTTGTTGCAGCTGCTGGGCCGGACCTTGCTGTCGGCCTGCCCCTATCTGATGAAAGGCCTGTCGGTGGTGGGCACCGCCGCCATGTTTCTGGTGGGGGGCGGCATCCTGGTGCACGGCATCCCCGGCGCCGAGACCCAGATCCAAGACTGGACCCAGGGGCTGTCGTTACTGGGCGGGTCGCTGTCCTGGCTGGCGCCGATGCTGCTGAACGGCATCGTCGGTATTCTGGCGGGCATTCTGGTACTGCTGCTGGTAAAAGGGGCCGGCCGGCTGAAGCGCGCTTGAATCCGGGCCCCGCCGCCAGCTTCGCTTATCTCTTAGCTCCCACATTTAACGCCTGGCGGCTGCGATACCAGGCCAGCAGGTTGCGACTGCGATAGCTGAGTAAGGCCAGCAGGATCAGCACACAGCCAAACACCTTCTCTATCGGCATCGGCTCCTGATACCAGAACACGCTGATCAGCACCGTCCATATGGGCTCCAGCATCATGATAAGTGCCGCATTGGCCACGTTACTGTATTTTTGTCCGGTGCTCTGGCAGACGAATCGAAGCGAGGTGGCCAGCAGCACGCTGGCGGCAAACCATCCCCATATTTCGGGCTCGATAACCTCGGGCCACTGTTCGAACAGGACGGAATAACCAAGATGCATGACGCCGGTTACCGCCAGCTGTACGCAGGTGAGCGCCATGGGATCTATGCGTCGGGAAAAGCGGCTGTTCAGGTTGAAATACAGGGCCAGCGACAGAGAGGCCAGCAAAAACAATAACTGGCTAAGAGACAGACTCAGACCCGAGCCCATGGTCAGCAGAAACAGACCGGCGATGGCAATGGGCAAGGCCAGCCAGAACTGCCGGTTTGGCCGCTCCCTGAAGATCAACCAGGCCAGGGGGGGCACCATCAGCATGGCCAGGCTCATGATAAAGGCGCCTTCCCCGATGCCCTCGCTGTGGGAGATAGCCTGAATCCAGAATATCAGGTTAAGGGTCATCACCAGGCCGATGGCGGCAGCCTTGAGCAAAAGCCCTGTGGAAGTCTGGCGCAACTGACGATAGCAAAACGGCAGCAGCAGCAGGGCTGCCAGCACAAAGCGCCAGCCCACAAAGCCGGCGGGGGGCAGGCCGGCGATCGCCTCCTTGGAAAACAGCCAGCCGGCAGACGCCAGCAGAGTCGCCGTTAAAATAAACAGATCGCCGCGCCGTTCTGGCAGCATAAATAGCCCTCGTCATGTTCTGGTAAAAGCGGGTAAGGCAGGCCGGTATGCCGGATGAAGTACGCGGTTCCATAGCAGGGATGATGGATACGGCCGGCAGTGCCCTACTTTATGCTATTTCACTCTATTTGCACACAGAGCCGTCAGGTCCTGTGATGCTGGCGACACTAATGGGCTTTATTGGCGAAGCTGCTTTCATCTGCATAAGCTTTCTGGACTCATGACGATGAGAAGGAAGCAGTGATGGCCGAGCAGACGGAAGCCGGGAGCGGGGCGGCCACGCCGCAGGATGTGCCGCAACACATCGATGTGGACCCGGGGGTGATACTGGAACGCCTCGATACCTGGCTGGATGGCGGCATTCGCCTGCTGCCGAACATCTTGCTGGCCCTGGTGGTGCTGACCCTGTTTTATGGTCTTGGCGCCCTGAGTCGGCGACTGATACGGCGCCAGGGATATCACAGGGGATGGGAGAAACCAGGTTCTGTCTGTTGCGCGATCAAACCGTGGTTGCCGAGGGGGAACGCAAGACGCCATCAGCGGACAAGACATCCTCCAGGAAGCCGAGCGAGGAGTAGGGGGATTCTCAGTGAAATGCTCGTGTCAACTTCCTCCCGGTGTTTGGGCTTTTGTCACCCTCTGGTTGTGCTAGAATGTGCGCACTTTTGTCCAAACAGGGATTTCCATGAAGGTAATCGAAGGGCTGATGGCCACTCCCGAGGCCAAGGTGGCGATCGTCGTCGCCCGTTTCAACAGCTTTATCAACGACAGCCTGGTGGCTGGAGCGCTGGATGTGCTCAAGCGCCAGGGTCAGGTAAAAGATGACAACATCACGCTGGTACGAGTACCGGGTGCCATAGAAATGCCGCTGGTGTGTAAAAAGCTCGCCAAAAGCGGGAACTATGATGCCATCGTTGCTCTGGGCTGCGTGATCCGCGGTGGTACCTACCACTTCGACCTGGTCGCCAATGAAAACAGCAAGGGCATGGCCAGCGTGATGATGGACTTCGAAGTGCCGATTGCCTTCGGAGTTCTGACCACCGAAAGCATAGAACAAGCCATCGAGCGTGCTGGCACCAAGGCGGGTAACAAGGGCGCGGAAGCTGCCCTCAGCGCACTTGAAATGATTAACGTCCTGCAAGCGCTGGACTAAGAGGAGTACTGCATTGAAACCGTCTGAACGCCGTAAGGCCCGCCGTCTCGCTACCCAGGCTATTTATCAGTGGCAAATGACCAAGGATAACGTGGCCGACATTGCCCAGCAGTTTGCGCTGGAACAGGACACCAAAGGGGTGGATCTGGATTATTTCCGAGATCTGCTGTTTGGGGTCTCGGTTCATGTCAAAGAGCTGGATGCGGTGTTTTCACCTTATCTGTCGCGCCCGCTGGCCGAGCTGGATATGGTGGATAAGGCGGTGCTGCGGTTGGCCACCTATGAGCTGACCCGGCGTGAGGATGTACCTTATCGGGTGGTGATCAATGAGGCCATTGAACTGGCCAAGGCCTTTGCCGCCGATGAAAGCCATCGGTTCGTCAATGGTGTACTCGATAAAGTCATCAAGCAGTTGAAAAAATAACAATAAGCACGGGAAAAAAGCCAGCAGTCGCTGGCTTTTCATTTTATATGAATGAATTCGATATAATAAAACATTACTTTACCGTCGCCAGTCACCGCAAGGATGTGCTGATGGGCCCGGGAGATGACTGTGCTCTGTTACAGTTGCCGGCCAGTTCTGTGCTGGCAGTCAGCACAGATACCCTGGTGAGCGGAGTACATTTCTTTGCCGATATGGATCCGATGGCCCTGGGTCACAAGGCGCTGGCGGTCAACCTCTCGGATCTGGCGGCCATGGGCGCCGATCCCTGTTGGGTGTCGCTGGCCCTGACACTGCCCGAGGTCGACGAAAGCTGGATCAAGGGATTTTGCGCCGGCTTCTTCGAGCTGGCGGAATATTACAATGTGGCGCTGGTCGGCGGCGACATGACCCGAGGTCCGTTGTCCATTACCGTGACAGTCCATGGCACCCTGCCGGAAGGCAAGGGGCTGCGGCGCAACGGCGCCCGCGTAGGCGATGGCATTTATGTCACCGGCACGTTGGGCGATGCGGCGCTGGGTCTGCAACAGGTGCTGGGCAAGGTGACAGTGCCCGAGCCGCACCGGGACTTTGTTCGCACCAAGTTCGAGCATCCTCATCCGCGGATTCTGGCGGGCCAGGCGCTGCGTGATATCGCTTCCAGCGCGCTGGACTTGTCCGACGGTCTGGCCGGTGATCTGGCCCATGTGGCCCGCGCTTCCGGCATGCGCGCCCAGCTGGAGCTGGAGCAGCTGCCGCTGAGTGCGGCCATGCTGGCTACGGTGTCGCGGGAGCGGGCCTGGGAGCTGGCATTGACCGGCGGTGACGATTACGAGCTGTGCTTTACCGTGCCCGAGTTGCACCGGGGACTGCTCGAAACCGCGCTGGCTCATTGTGGCGTCAAGTTTACCCGTGTCGGGCGTATGCTGGCCGGTGAAGCGGGCGTCGAGCTCACATCCGAGGGGCGTCCTTATCAGCTGGCATCGAAAAGCTGGGATCATTTTCGCAGTGGTGACGAATGAGAAAGCCTGAGCTGGCGGCGCTGAAGCTGTCCAACCCGCTGCATCTGCTGGCCCTGGGCTTTGGCTCCGGCCTGAGTCCGTTTATGCCGGGCACCATGGGTACCCTGGCGGCGATTCCGCTCTATCTGCTGATACAGGGGCTGTCGCCGCTGTGGTATCTGCTGATCTTGGTGTTGGGTTTTGTGGGCGGCATCTGGATTTGCAATGCGGCTACCAAAGCTATCGGTCGCCACGATCATGGTGCCATTGTCTGGGACGAGATCATCGGTTTTGGCATCACCATGTTCGCGGCCCCGGCCGGTGCCGTGTGGATATTGGTCGGCTTCGTGCTGTTCCGGTTTTTCGATATCGTCAAACCCTGGCCCATTCGCTGGTTCGATCGGCGGATACACGGCGGTTTCGGCATCATGTTCGACGACGTGATCGCCGGATTGTTCGCCCTGGGCTGCCTGCAGGGGCTGGCAACACTGCTGTAATCATTGGCCGCGCAGCTTTCTGTTTCTGGCTGCGCGGTATTCTTCCTTGCTGTCAAACCTTCAAGTATTCAAACCTCGGACAGCCGCGTTGCACTCGCTCAGGCCAGCAGGTCTTGCAACGAATGGTAACCCTGTCGAGCATTCATATCCTGACGCCATGCTTGCCCTGTATCCGCTGTCTGTCACTTTACGCGCGTTATTGCCATTTTTAGAGTCAAAAACCTACTTTTTATCGCCAGTCTTTTGGTTATTACGACATATCCAGTCATAAATACTATTGATTATTCAACAGATGAAATATCTTGCTGATTTTGTGAGCTGCATCCCTATAACTGCGGTTTATCTTGGAGTGAAGACAGGCTTACAATGGCGTTCAAATGTTGCTTTTTTGTTGCCGGCTGTCCATGCTCGGCAACAACACACCGGCTGCCATTGAGGCCTGCTCGGCTGAAGGATGCGCAAGCGAGGGCCCGGGCCCGATTAAGGATGAGCATGTCCCTGTTAGAAGTAAAACATCTGCGAATTGAATATCCGTCCCGTCATGGCGTGATGGCCGCAGTGGATGATCTTTCCTTCTGTATCGAAAAAGGCGAAATACTCGGCGTGGTCGGGGAGTCCGGCGCCGGCAAGTCGACCATCGGCAATGCAGTCATCGATCTATTGAGCCCGCCGGGCAGCATTGCCAATGGCGAGGTTTATCTGGATGGCGAGAAAATATCCGGCCTGAGCCCGACCGGGATACGTGCCATCCGTGGCAGTCGCATCGGCTTTATCTTTCAGGATCCCATGACCTCGCTCAATCCGCTGTTTACGGTGGAATATCAGATGGTCGAAACTCTGCTGGCCAATACCGACATGAGTCGGGAGCAGGCGCGTCAGAAAGCGGTTTCGCTGCTCGATGCCGTGGGAATACCCCAGCCGGAGTTGCGCATCAGGCAGTACCCGCACCAGTTTTCCGGCGGCATGCGCCAGCGGGTGGTGATTGCCATCGCCCTGTCTTGCGACCCCGAGTTGATCATCGCCGACGAGCCGACCACGGCGCTGGATGTGTCGATTCAGGATCAGATACTGACCCTGATCCGCAATTTGTGCAAAGAACGCAACGTGGGCTGCATGCTGGTCACCCACGACATGGGGGTGGTGTCTAACGTCACCGACCGGGTGGCGGTGATGTACCGCGGCCGCCTGATGGAAATCGGCCCCACCAGCCAAGTGCTGGGCACGCCGGAGCACGATTACACCAAGAGCCTGATCTCCGCCGTGCCCCGTTCCGACGTCAAGCTGCGGCGCTTTCCGCTGGTGTCCTACATCGAAGACGCCAAAGAAAAAGCCTGCCTGGATCTCAAGCATCATTGGCTGGGCCAGAGCCAGGATCAGCGTGGCTACCAGGGGGCCTTGCTGCGGGTAGAGCACTGCAACCTGCGCTTCGTCACCAAGGATTCGTTTTTTCCTTCACGTCGCCAGTATCTGCAGGCGACCAACGACGTCAGCTTCGAGATTAATGAAGGAGAAACCTTCGGTCTGGTAGGAGAATCGGGTTCAGGCAAATCCACCATAGCCCGTGCCATTACCGGCCTGTATCCACCCGATACCGGCAAGATCTGGTTCGAAGGGATCGAGCTGACCGCCATCAAGAGCGAGCAGGAGCGTCGTCCCCTGCGCCGGCAGATGCAGATGGTGTTCCAGAATCCCTACTCTTCGCTTAATCCGCGCATGCGGGTGGCAGATATCATTGCCGAGCCGATCCACTTTCACCAGTTGGCACAGAATCAGGCGCAGATCCGCGGCATCGTCGATGATCTGCTCGGTTACGTCGGCCTGGGACGGGCGGCGGGGCTGAAGTTTCCCCATGAGTTTTCCGGCGGTCAGCGCCAGCGCATTTCCATCGCCAGGGCCCTTGCCACCCGGCCAAGGCTGTTGATTTGCGACGAGCCCACCTCGGCGCTGGATGTGTCGGTTCAGGCTCAAATATTGAATCTGCTCAAGGATTTGCAGGATGAGCTGAAGCTGACCATGCTGTTCATCAGCCACGATTTGCCGGTGATCCGCCAGATGTGTGATCGCATCGGGGTGATGAAGAAAGGCACCCTGGTGGAGGTGGCACCCACAGAGCAACTGTTTACCGACGCGGCGGATCCCTACAGCCGCTCATTGATTGCATTGATGCCCGAATTCAAGGGCATGTCACGGGAAGGCCTGGACATTTCCAATGCCCAAGGGGGCCAACATTAATGATGTCAACGGAGTGTTTCATGAAATCAGGACTCAACAAAGTAACGGCGGCGCTGCTGGCGGCCGGCCTGGCATTCGGTGCGCAGGCGGCGGATATCACCATCGCCTACGACGCGGATCCGGTATCGATGGACCCGCACGAGCAGTTGTCCGGCGCCACCATGGAAATGTCGCACCTGCTGTTTGATCCCCTGGTGCGCTGGACCAAGGAGTTCAAGATTGAGCCGCGGCTGGCAGAAAAATGGGAGCGCATCGATGAAAATACCCTGCGTTTTCACCTACGTCAGGGCGTCAAGTTTCACAGCGGCAACGACTTGACCGCCGATGACGTGGTCTGGACCTTCAAGCGCCTGAAGGAGTCTCCCGACTTCAAGGCCATTTTCGAACCTTTCAGCGCCGCCACCAGGGTCGACGACCACACGGTAGATCTGGTGACCAAGGGACCCTTTCCGCTGGTGCTGAATACCGCGACCTATCTGTTCCCGATGGACTCGAAGTTCTACAGCGGTACCACGGCAGACGGCAAGAACAAGGCCGATGTGATCAAGCACGGCAGTTCCTTTGCCTCGACCCACCCGTCGGGCACAGGCCCCTTCAAACTCAAGTTTCGCCAGCAGGGCGTGAAGGTGGAATACGAGCGCAATGCCGATTACTGGGATACCACATCGCCCGGCAATGTACAGAAGATGGTGCTGGTGCCAATCAAGGAAGACGCCACCCGCGTGGCGGCGCTGCTGGCCGGTGACGTGGACTTCATCAAGCCGGTATCGCCCAACGATCACGCCCGGGTCGAGTCTGCCGATGGCGTCAAGCTGGTAACCGAGGCGGGTACCCGCATCATTACCTTCCAGCTGAACCAGGAACGCTTCGAGCCCTTCAAAGACGTGCGTGTGCGCCAGGCGGTGAACTATGCCATTAACCAGGAAGGCATCGTCAAGCGTATCATGCGCGGATTCGGCACCACCGCCGGCCAGCAGGCACCTGCCGGTTATGTGGGCCACAACCCCGAGCTGACACCGCGTTATGATCTCGACAAGGCCAGGCAGTTGATGGCGGACGCCGGCTATAAAGATGGCTTCAAGATCAGCATGATCGCGCCCAACAACCGCTACGTGAACGACTACCGTATTGCCGAGGCGGTCAAGGCGATGTTGGCGCGCATCAATATCGAGGTGGATCTCAAGACGATGCCGGTAGCCCAGTACTGGCCGGAGTTCGACAAGTGTGCCGCCGACATGCTGATGATTGGCTGGCACTCGGATACCGAAGATAGCGCCAACTTCTCCGAATTCCTGACCATGACCCGTAACGAAGAAACCGGTCGTGGCCAGTACAACTGCGGTCATTACGCCAACCCCGAACTGGACGCGCTTATCGAGTCCGCCAACCTGGAAACCGACGGCGACAAGCGGGAACTGATGCTGCAACGGGCCGAAAAAATCCTTTATGACGACGCTGCCTTCGTGCCGCTGCACTGGCAGAATCTGGCCTGGGGGACGCGCAACAACGTAGAAGCCGAGCCGGTGGTCAACGCCATGGACTTCCCGTATCTGGGTGACCTGGTCGTCAAGGAATAAGCCAGGCGAAGGATGATGGCATTGGGGGGAGGGCTGTCCGATCCCCGTTTTATATTCCCCTCCGGCAGTTGGAATAAATCATGCTAACGTTTTTACTGAAACGGTTCTTTCAGGTTCTGATCGTGATGTTCGTTATCAGCCTGGTGGCGTTTTCGATTCAGGATAATCTGGGCGACCCCTTGCGCGAGTTGGTCGGTCAGTCGGTATCGGAAGAGGTGCGCCAGCAAATGCGTACCGAAATGGGTCTGAACGATCCCTTCATGATCAAGTTCGGCCGTTTTATCGGCAACGCGCTGCAGGGGGATTTTGGCACCTCGTATTTTTACAAGCAGCCTACCCTGGAGGTGATTTTCGAGAAGTTGCCCGCCACCCTGGAACTGGTGTTCTGTGCCAGCATCCTCATTATCTCCCTCAGCATACCGCTGGGGGTCTATTCCGCCATCAAGCCCGGGGCGTTTTTATCCCGGGCCGTGATGGGAGTGAGCATTATCGGAATATCGGTGCCGGTGTTTCTCACCGCGATTCTGTTGATGTATGTGTTTTCCATCGAGCTGGGCTGGCTGCCCGCCTATGGCCGCGGCGACTTGACCAGCCCGCTGGGCTGGGAGTCGGGGTTGTTCAACTGGCAGGGCTTTCGCAACCTGATACTGCCGAGCATAGCGCTGTCGTCCATCATGCTGCCCTTGTTTATCCGCCTGGTGCGTTCGGAAATGCTGGAGCAGCTGAGTGCGGAATACGTCAAGTTTGCCTGGGCCAAGGGCCTGGCAAAGTATCGCATCTGGTTTATCCATGCGCTGAAGAACACCCTGCTGCCATTGATCACCGTAGGAGGGGTACAAATCGGCACCATGGTGGCCTACACCATACTGACCGAAACCGTGTTTCAGTGGCCGGGCATTGGCCTGCTGTTTCTCGACGCCATCAACCGGGTGGATACGCCGTTGATCACCACCTATGTGATTTTCGTCGGCTTTATCTTTGTGGTGACCAACACCATCGTCGATTTGATCTACGGTCTGATCAACCCGACCGTTAACCTGGCCGCGAAGGGATAACCTTGATGACGACAGACATTAACCCGAGCCGGTGGGCCCGTTTCAGACAGTCGGATTTTCTGTATCATTTTCGGCGTGACAAGGTGGCCATGGTCAGCTTTGCGGTGTTTGTGGCCTTGCTGGCCGCCGCCTTGCTGTCGCCGATTATCGCGCCGCACAATCCGTATGATCTGGCAACCATCGATATTCTGGACTCGGAGCTGCCGCCCAGCTGGCAGCAGATGGGCGACGAGCGCTTTGTGCTGGGCACCGATGTGCAGGGCCGGGATATTCTGAGCACCATTCTCTATGGCTCGCGGGTGTCGCTGATTATCGGCCTGGGCGCGGTGGCTCTGCAGCTGGTGATCGGCATCGTGGTCGGCCTCTCTGCCGGTTACTTCGGTGGCCGCATCGACAACCTGCTGATGCGGATAGCCGATGTGCAGTTGTCATTCTCGACCATGATGGTGGCCATCATCGTGTCGGCGGTGTTTCAGGCAACTCTGGGCGCGGACTTTTACGCCGAATATGCGGTGCTGATGCTGGTGGTGATCATCGGCCTGGCCGAGTGGCCCCAGTATGCCCGTACCATTCGCGCCACCGTGCTGGCGGAAAAGAAAAAGGAGTATGTGGAGGCGGCCAGGGTGATGGGGTTCAAGTCGATGCGCATCATGTTTCGCCACATACTGCCCAACTGCCTGTCGCCGATACTGGTGATCTCCACGGTGCAGGTGGCCAACGCCATCATGAGCGAGGCGGCGCTGTCGTTCCTGGGCCTGCCGGTGGACAAGCCCTCGCTGGGATCCTTGATCAGCATGGGCTTCAGCTATATCTTCTCCGGCTCCTGGTGGATCACCGCCTTCCCCGGTATTTATCTGGTGATACTGGTGCTGGTGATAAACCTGCTCGGCGACTGGCTGCGCGACGTGTTCAACCCCAAGTTGTACAAAGGCTAAACATGAGTAGCCGCAAGCGGTCAGCTTTAAGTCGCCCGGCGTTGTAAGCCATGCCGGCCTTTGAGCCGGCATTTTTGTAGCTGCCGCTTCAGCTGGCAGGGGCTGGGCAGCAGGCCCGGGAGCTGGACGTGCCCGAAGGATTGCGCCGGCTAAAGCGGTGCCTGCCATTACCACCCACTTGCAGCTTACCGCTTGCCTGCACCTCTCCAAAGGGTATGATCGCCGCCTTTATGCTTTTCACTCCGGAGCCCCATCTTGCTCGCCACCCTGAACTTGTTATTCCCCCTCGTTTTGCGCCGTCGGCTGGCTGGAATACTGATCATGACGTCCATGGCGCTGGTGGTGGCGGGGTTGGTGGGACTGCCGGTGGCACCGGGCTGGGCCGGTGCTGGGTACTGGTGTGCGGCGGCGTTGTTGTGGCCGGGGTTGGCCCGGCGTAATCGTATTCAGACGTTGTTGCTGCTGCTGGTGGGGGCCTGCTGTCTGGCGCTGAGCCGGCGCTTGGGCGCCGAGGTGGATATCGAGCGCATAGTGGCCGGCAACAGCAGTCTGTTGTCCATGCTGGTGGCGGTCAGTTTTCTCGGGCTGGTGAGTCGACCCGGGGAGGAAGGCGAAGCCCGCTTTCCCAGGGGGCGACAGGCGGTCGCCTCGACCCTGGGGGCAGTGCATCTGTTTGGCTCAGTGATTAATCTGTCATCGGTGTTTATCATCGGTGACCGACTGTCGCGCAACGGCAGTGTCAGCCGGGAACAGGCGATAGTGCTGATCCGCGGTTTTACCGCAGCCGCCTTCTGGTCGCCCTTTTTCGCCGCCATGGCGGTGGCATTAAGCGTGGCGCCACAGGCGAAGCTGGCTTTCCTATGGCTGGTCAGCATGCCGCTGGCACTGCTGGCCATGGGACTGACCTGGTGGCAGCTGGACCGCCAGAAACCCGGGGAGGAGGCGACACCGGTGAATGAATTTGTCGGTTATCCCCTGCATGCCACCGGGCTGATGTTGCCGGTTCTGCTGGCGGCGGCCGTGCTGCTGTCTCATCAATTATGGCCAGGGCTGTCCATTCTGTCGGTGATCACCCTGCTGTCGCCCCCGTTCAGCCTGTTGGTATTGGCGGCGGGCAGACGATCGCCGGTGGCGGGGCTGGGGCAACTGGTCAATGGTCGCCTGCCCCAGATGGGCAACGAGCTGGCGCTGTTTCTCGCCGCCGGTGTACTGGCTTACGGGCTGGAAAGCCTGCTGTCCAGCTGGGGCGGCACCCTGCCATTCGGCGGCTTTGGTGCCACCGAGGCCAGCCTGACCTATCTGGTGATAGTGCTGCTGTCCTTACTGGGCATTCACCCCATTATCTGTATCGCGCTGGCGGGCTCTGTGCTAAGCCCGCTTGAGCCTGATCATACGCTGCTGGCGCTGGTGTTTTTGTCGTCCTGGGCGGTGGGTACCTCTACCGGGCCGCTGTCCGGCATCAACCTGGCTTTTCAGGGCCGCTACGGGGTGGACTCCTTTCAGATCATGCGCTGGAACCTGAGTTATCTGGGCTTGATGTCGGTGCTGGTGGTGCTGGCAATCTGGGCGCTGGCCGCTTTGCTCGGTGTGGATTAATCATGGCTCTGGTGTAACATTCAGGCGTTGGAATCGATGGCGCCGGTGTCGGCGCCCGTTGCAGGAGAAAACCGTGAAATTTATCTGGTTCAAGGTGTTACTGACCGTACTGATCTTTGCCGGCCTGTTTGCCTGGGTGTACTGCAAAGTGGCCAGTGGTGCCCTCTGATATGAGAGCAAGACATTGATTACAAAACGAAGGTTTGCTCGAGCCTGCAGCCGAAGACAGAAGTCGGAGACAGCGTCTGGCCGGTCTGTCCGTGGGGGTACAATGGTGGCTCGCCTGCGGGTGTTTGAACTGTTCAAAAAGCGCTCGCAATCTCGTCCTGGCGTTTGCGCCCCGCAAGGTTCTAATGCATAATACGCGCCTAAAAAACCTGATGTGCGGTGTGTCGGTACTCTTCACATGCTCCGTCTACTTCTTTAATCAACCATAAAAGTTGCATCATGTCCGAATTATCCAAATACAGAAACATCGGTATCTTCGCTCACGTTGACGCGGGCAAAACCACGACCACCGAGCGTATCCTCAAGCTGACCGGTAAAATCCACAAGTCGGGCGAGACTCACGATGGTGAATCTACTACCGATTTCATGGAGCAGGAAGCCGAGCGCGGTATTACCATTCAGTCTGCAGCCGTAAGCTGTTTCTGGAAAGACCACCGCTTCAACGTTATCGACACCCCCGGACACGTTGACTTCACCGTTGAAGTTTATCGTTCTCTGAAAGTTCTGGATGGCGGTATCGGTGTATTCTGTGGTTCCGGCGGTGTTGAACCCCAGTCTGAAACCAACTGGCGTTATGCGAACGACTCTGAAGTTGCGCGTATCATCTTCGTCAACAAGCTGGACCGTATCGGTGCCGACTTCCTGCGCGTTGTTCAGCAGACCCGTGATGTACTGGCCGCCAACCCCATCGTGATGGTGCTGCCTATCGGTGTTGAAGACGAGTTCAAGGGTGTTGTTGACCTCTTGACCCGTAAAGCATGGATCTGGGACGAAAGCGGTGAAGCCGAAAACTACACCATCGAAGACGTTCCGGCCGACATGGTTGACATGGTAGAAGAATACCGTGAAATGCTGGTTGAAAGTGCCGTTGAGCAGGACGATGACCTGATGGAATCTTACATGGAAGGTGTTGAGCCCTCCATTGACGATATCAAGCGTTGCATCCGCAAGGGTACTCGTAACCTGGCTCTGTTCCCGACTTACTGTGGTTCTGCGTTCAAGAACAAGGGCATGCAGTTGGTACTGGACGCCGTGGTTGACTACCTGCCGAGCCCAACCGAAGTTGAGCCGCAGCCGCTGACCGACGAAGAAGGTGTTGAGACCGGTGAATTCGCCATCGTTGATGCCGACGCGCCGCTGAAAGCGCTGGCGTTCAAGATCATGGATGACCGTTTCGGCGCCCTGACCTTCGTTCGTATCTATGCCGGCCGCATCAAGAAGGGTGACACCATCCTTAACTCTGCTACCGGTAAAACCGAACGTGTTGGTCGCATGTGTGAAATGCAGGCTGACGAACGTAACGAACTGGAATCGGCCCAGGCCGGTGACATTATCGCCATCATCGGTATGAAGAACGTGCAAACCGGCCACACCCTGTGTGACGTCAAGCACCCCTGTACCCTGGAAGCCATGGTATTCCCCGAGCCGGTTATCTCCATCGCCGTTGCGCCGAAAGATAAAGGCGGTTCCGAGAAAATGGGCGTGGCTATCGGCAAGATGATCGCCGAAGATCCGTCATTCCGCGTAGAAACCGATATCGATTCCGGCGAAACCATCCTGAAAGGTATGGGTGAACTGCACCTGGACATCAAGGTAGACATCCTGAAGCGTACCTACGGTGTTGAACTGATCGTGGGTGAGCCGCAGGTTGCATACCGTGAAACCATTACCGCCGAAGTGGAAGACAGCTACACCCACAAGAAGCAGTCTGGTGGTTCCGGTCAATACGGCAAGATCGACTACTTCATCCGTCCAGGCGAAGCCAACACCGGTTTCGTGTTCAAGTCATCCGTTGTTGGTGGTAACGTACCGAAGGAATTCTGGCCTGCTGTCGAGAAAGGTTTCGCCAGCATGATGAACACCGGTACCATTGCCGGCTTCCCGGTACTGGACGTTGAATTCGAACTGACCGACGGTGCTTTCCACGCAGTTGACTCCTCGGCCATCGCGTTCGAAATCGCTGCTAAAGGCGCCTTCCGTCAGTCTATCGCCAAAGCCAAGCCGCAACTGCTTGAGCCGGTGATGAAGGTTGACGTGTTCAGCCCGGAAGACAACGTGGGTGACGTTATCGGTGACTTGAACCGTCGTCGCGGCATGATCAAGGATCAGAATGCCGGCGTAACTGGTGTTCGCATCAAGGCCGACGTACCCCTGTCCGAAATGTTTGGTTACATCGGTTCACTGCGTACCATGACTTCCGGTCGTGGTCAGTTCTCCATGGAGTTCTCACACTACGCAGCGTGCCCGGCCAACGTATCCGAAAAAGTTGTTGCTCAGGTTAAAGAACGCAAAGCAGCTGACGCCAAGAAGTAATTCTGGTGTAAAGCGCTAGTTCTTTGATAAAAACCGCTGCTCCGGCAGCGGTTTTTTTATGCCTGGAATAAACAGTGAAGATGGGATTTGTATGAAACAATTTGTTTTTGGTGGGGCTCGGTCAGGCAAGAGCAGCCTGGCAGAGCGGCTCTGCGCTCACCATGGTGACAAGGTTGCCTATATCGCGACCGCCAATAAAGCCTTGAACGATGCCGAAATGGATACGCGTATTACCCAACATCGGCAGCAAAGGCCCGCGCATTGGCACACCATTGAAGTTCCTGTTGCACTTGCCGATGCATTGGAGGTACTGCAGGATTACGAGGCGGTAATGATAGATTGCCTTACCCTGTGGCTGAGCAACTGCCTGCATCAAGGCTGCTGGCCACAACAGCGGCAGGATTTTTTAAATGCGCTGGAAAACTTTAGCGGTGAGCTGGTCATAGTCAGTAATGAAGTCGGTATGGGCATAGTGCCGCTGGGCGAACTTTCACGCCGTTTTGTCGATGAAAGCGGCTTTTTGCATCAGGCGGTGGCCGCCCGCTGCCAGCGAGTCATTTTTACCGCGGCAGGCTTGCCACTGGTCATGAAAGGCCCCGGTTTATAAACAGTATGTCTGTGGCCGTCGCTTTAGCCGACGGGGCCTGCGTCGCAGGCCCTTGTTCGTTTGCCAGCTTCGCCGGGCAAACAAAAAGCGAAGCCGGTTGGCTTCGCTTGTGGTCTGGAGTGGTATGCAGGAAGATTCCGGCTCAAGGCCGGAATGAGGTTTGTTGAAACTCAGCGTTGCTGGTATTCCCGAATGGATTGCACCATACCCTCGGCATCCAGTCCCAGTTTGGACAAAATCTGCTGCTGGCTGCCTTGCTCGACAAAAACATCGGGCAGTCCCAGGTTCAGTACCGGTACCGGTTTTTTATTGCGCATCAGGCACTCGATTACTGCCGAGCCGGCGCCGCCCATGATGGCGTTTTCTTCCACCGTCACCAATAGCTCGTGATCCGTCAGCAACGACAGTAGCAGGGCTTCGTCCAGCGGCTTTACGAAACGCATGTCTATCAGGGTGGCATCCAGTTGTTCGGCGGCGGCGGCGGCCTCGGCCAGCAGGGTGCCGAAGTTCAGCATGGCGATGTTGCTGCCCTGGCGGATAATCCGGCCCTTGCCCAGTTCCAGTGCCGTCATCTGCTCGACGATGTCGGCTCCGCTGCCGTTGCCGCGCGGGTAACGTACCGCCGCCGGTCCCCGATACTGGTAACCGGTGTAGAGCATCTGCCGACACTCGTTTTCGTCTGCCGGTGTCATGATCACCATGTTGGGCACGGTGCGCATAAAGCTCAGATCAAAGGCTCCCTGATGGGTGGGACCGTCGGCACCGACGATACCGGCCCGGTCGATGGCAAACAGCACGTCCAGCTCCTGCAGCGCCACGTCGTGGATCAGTTGATCGTAGGCCCGTTGCAGGAAGGTGGAATAAATGGCCACCACCGGCTTCCTGCCCTCGATGGCCATGCCTGCGGCCAGGGTCACCGCGTGTTGTTCGGCGATGGCCACATCGAAATAGCGTTTGGGAAATTCCCGCGAAAAACGCACCAGACCGGAGCCCTCACGCATCGCCGGGGTAATGGCCATCAGCTTGTCATCGGCTCGGGCCATGTCGCATAGCCAGTTGCCGAAAATGGTGGAATAGCTGGGGCCGGAGGAGGGCGTCTTCGGCAGCGCGCTCTCGGCCGGATCGAATCTGGGTACCCCGTGGTAACCGATAG
This sequence comes from Oceanisphaera submarina, assembly GCF_046521305.1. Classification (NCBI taxonomy): domain Bacteria; kingdom Pseudomonadati; phylum Pseudomonadota; class Gammaproteobacteria; order Aeromonadales; family Aeromonadaceae; genus Oceanisphaera; species Oceanisphaera submarina. The sequence continues at coordinate 81,701 of NZ_JBKGFN010000013.1, forward strand.
GATCCTGCTCTGCCGGCAGGTAGCCCTTGCCCTTGCGGGTCATGATGTGCAGAAACTGCGGACCCTTGAGCTTGCGCATGTTGCGCAGGGTCTCGACCAGGGTATTGATGTCGTGGCCGTCGATGGGGCCGACATAATTGAAGCCGAACTCTTCAAACAAGGTGCCGGGAATGACCATGCCCTTGAGATGTTCTTCGGTGCGTCTGGCCAGCTCTTTCAGCGGCGGCAGTATCTCCAGCGCCTTCTTGCCGCCTTCGCGCAGGCTGCTGTACAGGGAGCCGGACATGATCCGCGCCAGGTGATTGTTGAGCGCACCGACATTTTCCGAAATCGACATCTCGTTGTCGTTGAGGATAACCAGCATGTCTTTGTGAATGTCACCGGCGTGGTTCAGGGCCTCGAATGCCATGCCGGCGGTAATGGCGCCATCACCGATAATGGCCGCGACCTTGCGGCCTTGCTGCTCCTGACCGGCGGCAATGGCCATGCCGAGTGCCGCCCCTATGCTGGTGCTGGAATGACCGACCGACAGGGTGTCGTATTCGCTCTCGCCCCGCCAGGGGAAGGGGTGCAGCCCCTGATACTGGCGGATGCTGGCCATGCGTTCGCGCCGGCCTGTGAGGATTTTGTGCGGATAGGCCTGATGGCCCACATCCCACACCAGACGGTCGAAGGGGGTGTTATAGACGTAGTGCAGGGCCACGGTCAGCTCCACCACCCCCAGGCCGGAGGCCAGGTGGCCGCTGCTGCGGCTGACCGAATGCAGCAGGTAGGATCTCAGCTCCTTGCACAGGGCGGGCAGCCGCTCCTGGGGCAGGCTGCGCAGCTCATCGGGCAGGTTGGCCAGCGCCAGGGTCGGGTAATCGGCAATATTCAGGCTCATAAGCTTATTATTGTCCTCGCCCTAAAAATCGCGTTTAACGATGTAGTGAGCGAATGCTTCCAGTGTTTGAGTAGGATAGGGGATATCAGCCAGCGCCGACAACGCCTGCCGGTGTAGCTCGTCCGCCAGCCCGCGCGCGCCGTCGAGGCCGAGCAGGGCGGGATAGGTGCTTTTCTGCTGCACCAGATCCTTGCCCTGGGTTTTGCCCAGGGTCTGGGTGTCGGCGGTGATATCCAGAATATCGTCCTGCACCTGAAACGCCAGGCCGATGGCCTCGGCATAACGGCTGAGTGCCGTCAGGTGCGCTTCTTCCATGTTCTCGGCGCAGAGCGCGCCCAGGCGCACGGCGGCACGGATAAGCGCGCCTGTCTTGTGGCGGTGCAGGCTTTCCAGGGTGGCGCGGTCGATGGCTTTGCCTTCGCACTGGATATCCAGTGCCTGGCCACCACACATGCCGTTATAGCCGCTGGCCCGGGCCAGCTCCTGCACCATGCGCAACTGGCGCTCGGCACCCAGGCCATTCTGGTGCCGGCTGAGCAGCTCGAAGGCCAGTGCCTGCAGGGCGTCACCGGCCAGAATGGCGGTGGCTTCGTCAAAGGCCTTGTGTACCGTAGGCCTGCCCCGTCGCAGATCGTCGTTGTCCATGGCCGGCAGGTCGTCGTGGATCAGCGAATAGGCATGAATGCATTCCACCGCGGCGGCGGCGGCATCCAGCGCCGTGGTATTTGCCTGCCCCAGCAGCTCGCCGCTGACATATACCAGCATGGGACGCACTCTTTTACCACCCTGTAACAGGCCGTATTCCATGGCGGCTTTAAGCTCGGGGGCCAGGTTGTCGAGGTTGGAGATGGCCGTGACGAGTACCCGTGCTATGCGCTCATGGTAGTGCTGCTGCAATTGAATAAAGCCCACCTCAGCGTTCCTCCTGACCCGGAGTAAAGGCCACCAGCCGTTCTTCGTCCTGTTGCAGCAGTATCTGTACCTGCTGTTCTGCCTGGGTCAGCCGAAGCTGGCCGGCACGCACCAGTTGAATGCCCCGCTCGAATGACTTGAGCGACTGTTCCAGGCTCAGGTCACCTTCTTCCAGCTGGTTTACCAGATTTTCCAGTTCTGCGAGGGCGCTTTCAAAATCCATATTTTCAGGTTTTTTGGTAGCCACGGGCATCCTCTGTCATTTATGCGGCAAAATGGGGGGCAATAGTACCATTGCCGTCCCGCTTTTGGCGAAACATATAGACTCGTTCCAAAGGTCGATTCGCTGCTGCTGGTTCAGAAAATATTGATGCTGCCGATAACACCAACAGCGACAAGGCACGGCGTAACAGGGTAACATTGGGGCCCATTATGACAGTACCAACCTCGTACTAAACCACGTTATAACCAATGAGGACCTTGCTTTGGATCTGGCAACCATTATCGGATTGATCGGCGGTATGGCCTTTATCGGCATGGCCATGGTCCTGGGCGGCAGCCTTGGCCTCTATGTGGATGTGCCATCGTTTTTTATCGTATTTGTCGGCTCTCTCTTCGTTGTCATGATGAAATTCAACCTGGGCCAGTTCCTGGGTGCCACCAAGGTGGCGGCCAAGGCCTTCATGTTCAAGCTGGAAAAGCCCGAGGACTTGATAGAGCGAGTCGTGGTGCTGGCTGACTCGGCCCGCAAAGGTGGCTTTCTGGCGCTGGAAGAGGCGGAAATCACCAACCCCTTCCTGCAGAAAGCGGTGGACATGCTGGTGGATGGTCATGAACAGAATGTGGTGAAGGCTGCGCTGGAAAAAGACATCGATCTCACCGCCGAGCGGCAAGAACAGGGGGCGAAAATATTTCGGGCGCTGGGGGATGTGGCGCCGGCTATGGGCATGATTGGCACCCTTATTGGTCTGGTCGCCATGCTGGCGAACATGGATGACCCCAAGGCCATAGGCCCGGCCATGGCGATTGCGCTACTGACCACCCTCTACGGTGCCATGCTGGCCAACATGCTGGCGTTGCCCATTGCCGACAAGCTCGAGCTGCGTTCCGAAGAGGAGCGGCTTAACCGCACCCTGATCCTGGATGCGGTGTTGGGCATTCAGGACGGCCAGAATCCGAGGGTACTGCAGGGACTGCTGGAAAACTACCTGGCCGATACCAAGCGGACGAAGGAGGAGTAGTGGCCAAAAAGTGCAAGGCCCCGGCGGCTGGCGCCCCGGCCTGGATGGCGACCTTTGCCGATCTTGCTACCATATTGATGAGCTTTTTCGTACTGCTGCTGGCCTTTGCCGAGATGGATGTGGTCAAGTTCAAGCAAGTCGCCGGCAGCATGAAGTATGCCTTCGGGGTACAGAACCAGCTTGAAGTGACCGAAATTCCCAAGGGTACTTCGGTCATCGCTCTGGAGTTTCGGCCCGGACAGCCGCAGCCGACACCCATCGATGTCATCATGCAGCACACCACAGATTCCACCCAGGCCGAGTTGGACTTTCAGCCCGGTGAAGAAGACAGATCGGCCGGGCAAAGCCGAGAAGACGGCAACCTGAGTGGCGCAGAGCAGTCCGACAGGCCCCAGATCGATCCGCAAACCATGACACTGGCGCAGGAGCTGGCCGAGGCGTTGAATGAATCGATAGAGCAGGATGCGATCGAGATAGAAGCGCTGGGGCAGCAGGTGATTATCCGTATCAAGGAAAACGCCTCCTTTTCGGCAGGTTCTGCCTTCCTGCAGCCTCAGTTCTGGCCGGTAGTGCGCCGGATCGGCAAGCTGCTCAAGGATATTCCCGGCGAGATCCTGGTGTCCGGCCATACGGATGATATTCAGACCCGCAACGAGCTGTTTCGTTCCAACTGGGAACTGTCGTCCCAGCGGGCGCTGGCGGTGGCGGATCAGCTGATGCGGGTGGAGGGTTTTGAAGACGAGCGCATGGTGGTGCTGGGGATGGCCGGAACCCGGCCGCTGGAGCCCAACGATACCTCCGAAAATCGACGTCGCAATCGGCGAGTGGAGATCACTATTTCCCAGGGTAAGCCCAGATTTACTCCGCCGTTGGATCTGTTTTCACCGCAATAAAAGATGTGAGGTGGAAGGCGTAAGGCAGCCGTTATTATGTGAGCAAAAGCCCGTCATTATCGTGTATAATGCCGGGCTTTATTTTCTTGTTGTTCTATTTTTTTGCTGTCCTAGGCGTACCGAATTTATGAAATTTATTATCAAGCTGCATCCGGAAATCACGATCAAGAGCAAGTCGGTGCGCCAGCGCATGAGCAAGATCTTGCAGAGCAATATTCGTAATGTGCTCAAGCCCCTGGATGAAAACATCAAGATCCGGTCCGACTGGGACAAGCTGATCGTCCGCACCAATATCTTTACCGAATCTCACCGTCTGGCCTTGATCGAGTCACTGGCCTGTATTCCCGGCATTCAGTCGTTTCTGGAAGTGATAGAGCACAAGGTTGAATCGCTGGATGAGATTCTGACCCTGACGCAGGAGATGTTTGGCGATCAGCTGGCCGGCAAGACCTTCTGCGTTCGCGCCAAGCGCCGTGGCCAGCAGTCGTTCAGCTCGCTGGATGTGGAGCGTTACGTAGGCGGTGGCTTGAACCAGCGTTGCGATACCGGCGGCGTGAAGCTGAAAAAACCGGATATTCAGATCAACCTGGAGCTGGACGGCGAACGCCTCTATTTGATCAGCCAGCAGCATGCGGGCCTGGGTGGCTATCCCATCGCCACTCAGGAAAGCGTGCTCAGCCTGATGTCCGGCGGTTACGATTCCGGGGTCTCTTCCTATCAGTTCATCAAGCGTGGGAGCCGGGTCCATTACTGCTTCTTCAACCTCGGTGGCGCCGAGCACGAAGCGGGCGTACGTGAAGTGGTGTACTACCTGTGGAAGAAATTCGGCTCTTCGCACCGGGTCAAGTTTATCTCGGTTCCTTTCGAAGAGGTGGTCGGCGAAATACTGGAAAAGGTCGATAATGGCCACATGGGCGTGGTGCTGAAGCGGATGATGATGCGCGCCGGCGCTGCCGTGGCCGAAAAGCTGGCGATCAACGCCCTGGTCACCGGCGAGTCCATGGGGCAGGTATCCAGCCAGACCGTCACCAACCTCAACGTGATAGACAGGGTTACCGATACCCTGATTCTGCGACCGCTGATTGCCGCCGACAAGCAGGATATCATCGATATCGCCCGCCAGATTGGCACCGCCGCCTACGCAGAAAAAATGCCGGAATATTGTGGTGTTATTTCCCAGAGCCCCACCATCAAGGCCAAGCTGGGCAAGGTGGAGCATGAAGAAACCAATTTTGATTTTGCCGTGCTCGACACCGCGATTCAGGCTGCCTTTGTGGAAGACGTGCGCAAACTGGAACAAAAGTGGGAATTGCCGGAAGTGGAGTTCAGCCAGGGTGAGGATCTGGCCGAGGTGATCCTCGACATTCGCTCTCCGGAAGAAGAAGAAGAGGCGCCACTGAGCGTTCCCGGCCATAAGGTCGTTACCATGCCGTTTTTCAAGCTGTCGAGTCAGTTTACCGAGCTGGACCCGGGCAAGACCTATCTGCTGTATTGCGCCCGTGGGGTCATGAGCCGTCTGCAGGCCATCCACCTCAAGGAGCAGGGCTTCGATAACGTCAAGGTGTACAAGCCTTAACAGCAGCCCTAAGGGGTAAGTAAAACAGAAAACACCGGTGTAATATTTCGGGCGGTCGAATTCATTCGACCGCCCGAATCAGCGAGCTACGGCCTTGGTCGATTGACATCGCCCCTACGGATGCACACCACCGGTTTGCCTTCCGGTGTTCCGCTTATAGCTTCCCGTTTTGTTTCATCCGCCTCTGCGTTTTATTTCCTCGTAAAGCTGGCTGCTGACCGGTACCGGTTGTGTGCCGGCATGAGCCAGGATATAACCGGTAATGTAGTCATTTTCGGTCTTTCGGCCATGAGCCAGATCCTGGTGCATGGAAGAATAATTGGTGGCGGTGAGTTCAATCACCAGCTGCAGGCGTCGGCGAAAGTCGGCTTGCTCTTCGGTGTTGCCGAGGCTCGCCATGACCTGAAACACCTCTTCACTCAGCTGTTCCAGCACGTCGGCAAAGCGGGGTTCCAGCAACTGGCCGTTGCGGATATTGTTGCAGGCGGTCAGTGGGTTGATCACCGCATTGAGTGCCAGCTTGCGATGCTGATGCAGCAGAATGTCTTCACTCCACTCGGCATGCCCCAGTGCCGCCGCCAGCGGCCGGATCAGATGAGACCAGGCGTTGGCGGCTTCATTCAGCGGCCCCAGCCAGGTTTCACCCTTGCCGGTATGGCGCACCAGCCAGTCGCCTTCTTTCATGGCGCCGTGGCTGCTGACCCCGGCAATCAGCGGGTTGTGGGGAAACAGTTCCTGCACCTGCTCTGCCACGCCCAACCCATTGTGAAACAGAATGATGGGCGTAGTGATTGGCAGCTGCTGTAGCCCTTTTAATGCTTCCAGCACCTGATAGGCCTTGGTGAACACCAGCAGGCACTCTACTTGCCGGGCCTGCTCGGGAAAACGTGGCTGGCTCTGGATCAGCTCATGGCGACCACCGAGGGTGATTAGATCCAGACTGGGGTGAAAATGGCCGCGGTGACGCGCCGACAACATGAAGCCGACCCGTTCGCCTCGCTGGCGCAGCAGGCCTGCGATTACACAACCCAGGGCGCCGGCCCCGAGAATGGTCCATTCCGTCATCACTCTATCCCCTGAATTTTGTTATTATCTCTCTTTGTTTGAGCCTATACGTTAGCCGCGAAGCGTCGTTGTTGCCAGCGTATTTTTTTGTCGCTACCGGTTAACAAAACCGTTTAAAGGAGTCCAGGATGCCGTCTTTTGATATTGTGTCTGAAGTTGAGATGAATGAAGTGCGCAACGCGGTGGAAAACGCCAACAGAGAGCTGGATACCCGTTTCGATTTTCGCGGGGTCGAGGCCAGTTTCGAGCTGAAAGACGAGAAGGTGAAACTGGGTGCCGATGCGGAGCTTCAGCTACAGCAGATGCGGGATATATTGCGGGGGGCCTTGATCAAGCGGGGCATCGACGTTCGGGTGCTGGACTCGGGTAGTATAGTGCGCTCGGGCAAGCGTCATATTCAGGAACTGGGTTTCAGGCAGGGTATCGACACTACCCTCGCCAAGAAGCTGGTCAAGCTGATCAAGGACAGCAAGATCAAGGTACAGGCGTCCATTCAGGGGGAACAGCTGCGGGTCACGGGTAAGAAGCGTGACGATCTGCAGCAGGTGATGGCGCTGTTGCGCCAGGGTGAGCAAGAGCAGCCGCTGCAGTTCAACAACTTCCGCGATTGATTGTGTAGCGCCGAACATTCGGCGCCCAGCACGAATACTGGCATATAGCATGAATGTAGTCGCGTGCTTTAGCCGCGAAATCCGGCAATGCCGGATCCCATGCACAGGTTCATCCCTGTACGATGAATAGGGCAGGGATGTGGCTACGCCACATTGCGAAGCTGAAGCATCGCCTACATCCGTGCAGTATGTTGGGCTTATAGGTTTTGTTGGGCGCCGGGCGCTGTTTTTCCTACTTTTCTGATCAGCCACAGCACCGGCAGGCCGATGGCGGCGGAGCCGATAAAGAAGGGCGCATAGCCGTAAGCGTCTACCGCCACTCCCGAGAAGCCGGCCAGGAATTTGGGCAGCAACATCATGACCGAGCTGAACAGCGCATACTGAGTGGCGGAAAACGCCACGTTGGTCAGGCTGGACAGATAGGTGATAAAGGCGGCGGTGGCGATACCGGCACTGAGGTTGTCCAGCGAGATGATCAGCGTCAGCAGCCGAACATCCGGGCCCAGCTGGCTCATCAGCGCAAACATCAGGTTGGTGCCTGCCGCCAGCCCAGCCCCCAGCATCAGGATGCGCAGGGTGCCGAAGCGACTGACCATGATACCGCCCAGCGCCGCGCCCACCAGGGTCATGATGACCCCGTACACCTTGGTCACGGTGGCAATCTGTGACTTGCTGAAGCCCATGTCCACGTAGAAGGGGTTCGCCATGACCCCCATCACCACATCCGATACCCGATAACAGGCGATCAGCGCCAGTATTACCAGCGCCTGACGGCCGAAGCGATGAAAGAACTCGCTAAAGGGCGCTACCACGGCACTGGCGAAAAAGGCCAACAGGCCGGCCAGCAAGCGGGGGTAGCCCCGGTCGAGCAGCTGCTGGCGGTGGTCTGCCTGTTCCTGTTGCTGCTGGCGCAAGTCGACATCGGGTTCGTGCAGCAGCAGGCAGGTGATCACCCCCACCAGCATAAAAGCCATCATGCACAGGTAGGCGGTCTGCCAACCAAGGGGATCATATCCCAGATCGGAGCCGGCCCAGGCGGCAATAGCCAGGGCACCGGCACCGGCCATGATCATCGCCAGCCGATAGCCGGTCATGTAGGCGGCGGCCAGCGCCCCCTGAAGTCGTTCCGGCGCGGCCTCGATGCGATAGGCGTCGATCACGATATCCTGGGTGGCGGAGGCGAAAGCCACCGCCAGGGCAAACAGCGCCAGGTTAACCATCTGGGTGGCCGGGTCGGAGTAGGCCATGCCGGCCAGCGCCGCCATGATGATCAACTGAGACAGCAGCATCCAACTGCGGCGGCGGCCCATGGCGCGTGACAGCCAGGGCAGGGGCAGGCGATCGACCAGCGGCGACCAGAGCCATTTCACCCCGTAAGCCAGGGCGACCCAGCTGAAAAAACCGATGCTGGTGCGGCTGACGCCGGCTTCCCGCAGCCAGAACGACAGGGTACCGAACACCAGCAACAGCGGCAGCCCGGAGGAAAAACCGAGGGCAAACAGGGTCAGCACCCGGCGCTCGGCATAGAGCGCCAGTTGCTGTGTCCATCTGTCTTTGCTCAAGACGTTAATGCGCCGATCCGCCGTCATCCAGTCGGCGAACCTGCTGCAGTATAATGTCCTGCACCGGCACGTCCCGCGCCCGCAGCTTGAGGTTCATGCCGGTGGGAACCCGTGCCATCTGCTGCAGCACCTGCTCGCCGTCGATCACCTTGCCAAACACGGTGTAACCGGCCTTGCGACCGCCATCGAGTGAGTGGTTGTCGCCGAGGTTGATGTAAAACTGGCGGGTGGCACTGTCGGGATCCTGGGTTCGGGCCATGGCGATGGTGCCGGTCAGGTTCGACAGGCCATTACCGGACTCGTTTATCACGGGGGAGTAGGTCGGCAAGGATTCATGATCGGAGCCGAAGCCGCCGCCCTGTACCACAAAACCGGGGATCAGCCGGTGAAAGAGGCTGTTGTTATAGCTGCCATCATCCACGTAGCGCAGAAAGTTGGCCACGGAGGCGGGAGCGGCTTCTTCGTTCAGCTCGACTTTGAGGACGCCCATATTGGTGACCAGCTCGACCCTGGGGCCGGCCAGGGCGGAGGTGGCCGCCAGCAGACCGGCGGCCAGCAAGATAAAACGTTTCATTTAGTTACCCCCGATAAATTGCTGTACGTCCCGGTCGGCCAAAATGTCCTGCATCAGCAGCGACAGCTGTTCGTTCAAGGCCTCTTTTACCTTGTCCAGCTCCGGATGCAGGCGGCCGGGAAATTCGGCCTGGGCGCTGCGGCGATACTGCTTGGTGATGGTGCGACCATCGCGTTTCAGGGTCAGTTGTATGCGCAGCTGCTGTACCACGTCGTAGCTGATGTGGCCGCGGATCACCCGGGCCAGCACTTCCTGCAATTCCAACTCTGCCTGGGTGCGGGCGCCGTTCTCGATAAAGGCTCCCTGGGTGCTCAGCCCCTGAGCCAGCGCCTGCTCCAGCTGCACCTTCAGGTTGTTGCTGGCGCCCACCACCACCGGTGCCTTGCCTTTTTGTTCTATCTGAATGATGTAGTCGTTCTGGCGGCCGTCCTTGCTGCCGAGCGACACCGGCTGTCCCCGGTAAACACCGGCACTGGTCTGTACCGAGGGGCTGACATCAACCGCGATGGGATAGTAACTGGCACAGGCCGTCAGGCTCAGGGCCAGCATGCCGGTCATTAACCATTTGATGGATTTCATGAAAAGAGTTCCTTAAGAGATTTTGGTGGCTCTGAGAATAACGAATTTACGGTTGGATGCCACCACCCGTTGATTACCGAACAGACGCTTCAGCTTCTGATGGTAATCAAGATGACGGTTGGCTACCAGCAGCAAGTCGCCACCGTGGCGAAGTACCCGTTTGGCATCGACAAACATTTGCCAGGCGATATGGTCGGTAATGGCCTGTTGCTGGTGAAACGGGGGGTTGCACAGTATCAAGTCGGCGCTGTCGGCGGTTACGCCGTCGAGACAGTTATTGACCATGAAACGGGCCCTAGACTCGGCCTCGGGCAGATTTTCGCTCACGTTGAGGCGGGCGCTGGCCATGGCCATATAGGATTCATCCACGAAGGTAACCCGCGCTTCGGGATTGCGCGCCAGGGCCATCAGTCCCAGTACGCCGTTGCCGCAGCCCAGGTCGATGATCTCGCCGTCATGGTTGGCGGGCAGATGCTCCAGCATGAAGCGGGCGCCGATATCGAGGCTGGCGCGAGAAAATACGTTGGCATGGTTGTGAATGATGAAATCGGTGCCTTCCAGCGGCCATGCCAGGGGAGCGGGCAGCGGTGCCGGGCGCTTGTTCGAATCCGGCCGGCAGAAGATCAGCCGGGCCTTTTTCCTGGCCAGGCTGGTATGGGTGGGGCCGAGATAGTGCTCGAACAGCTTCAGGGTCGAACTGTGAATATCCCTGGCCTTGGCGCCCGCGATAAGCAGGGTGTTGGGTCCCATCACCCGGCTCAGGGCAGCCAGTTGATATTCCAGCATGGCGTTGGTCTTGGGCAGCTTCATCAGCACCAGCCCCGGCGCCTGCTCATCGACAAGTGGCCCGTCTGACAGGCTGTTCAGCGGCTGCCAGCCCGGCTCGAGGTTGTTGTCCCGGGCATTGGCGGCCAGTGCCAGCTCGGCAATGCGCGAGTCGGTAAAACTGCAGGGACTATGTTGATGCAGCGCCAGGGTGAGGGCGCCGAAGCCGTCGTTGAGGATCAGCAGGGGAGCGCTCTGGTCCCATTCCCGAGTCATCAGCTCGGCTATGATATATTCATCGGCCGCATCCCAGGCTTGCAGGCTGTGCTGGGCAGAGCGAGGGTAGCGCTGCAACTGCAGCTCGCCCCCCTCGGGCAGGGGAAGGTGAAGATTCATGATGCGATGGCTCGACAGAAAAAAGAGCATTTTAGCAGTTAATGGGAGAAAGCAGTATGGAGCTGTGGGCCGACTCGCCCGAATGGATATCCCTGCCTCAGGGGCGGCTGCTGTGGTGGCCGGATGCCTTCATCTCCGAGGCGGATGCCTGGCTCGGGCAACTCATGACCGAGATCCCCTGGCAGCAGCATCGGTTGCAGTTGTTCGGGCGCGAACACGACGAGCCCCGGCTGTCTTGCTGGATGGGGGAGGCGGCGTACCGTTATTCCGGCAAGACCCGGGAACCCACTCCCTGGCACCCGCTGGTAAACGAGATTCGAAAGCAGGTGCAAGCCATCTGCGAACAGCCCTTCAACGGTGTGCTACTCAATTTGTATCGCCATGGCCGGGATAGCATGGGCTGGCACGCGGACAACGAGCCCGGGCTGGGGCCAAAGCCGGTGATTGCCTCGGTCAGTCTAGGCGCGACGCGGCGCTTTGTGTTGCGCCACCACAACGGCGAGCGTCGTCAGCTGCAGCTGAACCACGGCAGTTTGCTGGTGATGGCGGGTGAAATGCAGCATCATTGGCAGCATGCCTTGCCCAGAGCCGGAGCGGCAGACAGGGCACGCATCAATCTGACGTTTCGTTATTTGATATAAAGAGGGGGGAGGGGAGAACGCCCCATCTCCACAGTCTTGCATTATTGTCGTTTACTCAGGAGTTCCTTATGTCGATACAACGCCTTATCGAAAGCAAGGTGCAGGCGGCGCTGGCGCCGACGCATCTGGAAGTGATCAACGAAAGCTACATGCACCGGGTAGCGCCGGGATCGGAGACCCACTTCAAGCTGGTGGTGGTCAGCGAGCAGTTCGAGGGACAGCGTCTGCTGGCCCGGCATAGGGCGTTGAATACGCTGCTGGCCGACGAACTGGCCGGTGGTGTTCACGCCCTGGCGTTGCACACCCTGACCCCCGCCGAATGGCAGGCGCGCGAAGGCGTGCTCGACAGCCCGGCCTGTCGTGGTCAGAGCGGCGTGTCGGGCTGACAACGAATGTTATTCGACATTGAGAGTTTTGTTGCACCTCTGGCCGTGAGTCTGCCCGGTCGCCATAAGACCAAAGCATAATAAGTGGCCAAATATCATGGCCTTATTTTTGCTAGGTGAAACTTCGTACAACCGGGATTAACCGAAAGAGGCGGTAAATTATGGTAATTGCCATGGCAGCCGCCGCGTTAAAAGTGCTAGAATTATGCGCCTTTTATATCGGGCTGGATGTTACCGGACTGTAGTCATGCTGTTTCAACACGATAGAGGCAGACCGGTAGCGACTCATCAGCATGTTGTCATGTCTGGCATGGCAAGTACCTGTCTTCCCCTAACAAGTAGTGCAAGTGAGTATGATTACAATTAAAAAAGGACTGGACCTCCCGATTTCCGGGGCCCCAGAGCAAGTAATCTACGATGGTCCTGCCATCAAGCGCGTTGCTACGCTGGGCGAGGAGTTTGTGGGCATGCGCCCTACCATGTATGTCAAGGTAGAGGATCGTGTCAAAAAAGGTCAGGTGATCTTCGAAGACAAGAAGAACCCGGGCGTTAAGTTCACAGCTCCTGCCGGCGGTACCGTGGTTGAAATCAACCGTGGCGCCAAACGCATACTGCAATCGGTCGTGATTGCAGTCGATGACAGCGAAGATCAGATTACTTTCTCAAAATACGCTTCTGCTGAACTTTCCAAACTGGAACCCGAAACCGTTCGCGAACAGCTGGTTGAATCCGGCCTGTGGACGGCGCTGCGCACCCGCCCTTTCAGCAAGGTGCCGGCCATCGGTTCCACCCCTAGCTCCATCTTCGTCACCGCCATGGACTCCAATCCGTTGAGCGCGAACGCCGAGTTGATCATCAAGGAAAGTGCCCAGGCCTTTACCGATGGTCTGCAGGTGCTGAGTCGGTTGACCGAAGGTCAGGTGCACGTCTGTAAGGGCGAAGGCAGTCTGCCTCAGGCTCAGGCTGGCAACATCACGGAACAAGTGTTCGGTGGCGTGCATCCAGCCGGTCTGCCGGGCACTCACATTCATTTTATCGACCCCATCGTGCCCGGTAAGGTGGTCTGGTATATCAACTATCAGGATGTGATTGCCTTCGGCAAGCTGTTCACTACCGGTGAGCTGTTTACCGATCGCGTTGTCGCCCTGGGTGGCCCCGTGGTACAGAAGCCCCGTCTGCTGCGTACCCGCATCGGTGCCTCCGTGAGTGAACTGACCGCGGGTGAGCTGCAGGATGGTGAGAACCGTGTTATTTCCGGTTCTGTGCTGTACGGCACCACTGCCTATGGTCCTCATGCCTATCTGGGACGTTATCACCTGCAGATATCGGTACTGGCCGAAGGTCGCGAAAAAGAATTTATGGGCTGGCTTGCGCCGGGTGCCAATAAATTCTCTGTGACCCGCGCCTACCTGAGTCATTTGACCAAGGGTAAGCTGTTCGACCTGACCACCACCACCAACGGCTCAGCCCGTGCCATGGTACCCATCGGTAACTATGAGCGCATTATGCCGCTGGATATTCTGCCGACCCTGCTGCTGCGTGATCTGTTGTCCAACGATACCGAAAGCGCCCAGACCATGGGCTGCATGGAGCTGGATGAAGAAGATCTGGCACTGTGTACCTATGTGTGTCCGGGCAAATACGATTATGGCCAGGCCCTGCGCAAGTGTCTGACCACGATTGAGCTAGAGGGCTAAGTAAATGAGCTTGAAACACACTCTGGAAAAGCTCGAACACCATTTCGAGCCGGGTGGTAAATACGAAAAGTTTTACGCCCTTTATGAAGCGGTTGCCACCGTGCTCTATACCCCGGGCATGGTTACCCGCAACGCCTCTCATGTGCGCGACAGTATCGATCTGAAGCGCATCATGATCATGGTGTGGATGGCGACCTTTCCGGCCATGTTCTTCGGTATGTACAACTCCGGCGGGCAGACCATCAATGCCCTGATGAACATGTACAGCCCGGCAGATCTGGCCTCGGTCATTGACGGTAACTGGCGTTATGGTCTGGCACAGAGCCTGGGGGCTACCCTGGGTGAGGGGGCCGGCTGGGGCAGCAAGATGCTGCTGGGTGCGACTTACTTTCTGCCTATCTACCTGACGGTGTTCATCGTCGGTGGTTTCTGGGAAGTACTGTTTGCCACCGTACGCAAGCATGAAGTGAACGAAGGCTTCTTCGTGACCTCTGTGCTGTTCGCGCTGATCGTGCCCTCGACTCTGCCCCTGTGGCAGGCGGCGCTGGGTATTACCTTCGGCGTGGTGATGGCCAAGGAAATCTTCGGCGGTACCGGTAAAAACTTCCTCAACCCGGCTCTGGCCGGCCGTGCCTTCCTGTTCTTCGCCTATCCGGCCGAGATTTCAGGTGACACCGTCTGGACCGCCGTTGACGGCTTCTCCGGCGCTACCGCCCTGGGCCAGTGGGCTTCTGGTGGTCAGGCGGCGCTGATGGATGCCAACACCGGTTCCATGATCAGCTGGATGGATGCCTTTATCGGTAACATTCAAGGGTCGATTGGTGAAGTGTCTACCCTGGCGATTCTGCTGGGCGGCCTCTTCATCATCTATATGGGGATTGCCTCCTGGCGTATCGTGGCGGGCGTGATGATCGGCATGATTGCCACCGCAACCCTGTTCAACTTCCTCGGCTCCGATACCAACGCCATGTTCAGCATGCCCTGGTACTGGCACCTGGTGTTGGGCGGCTTTGCCTTCGGCATGATGTTCATGGCAACCGACCCGGTATCCGCTTCCTTTACCAACAAGGGTAAATGGTGGTATGGCGCCCTGATCGGCATCATGGTGGTTTTGATCCGTGTGGTTAACCCGGCCTTCCCCGAAGGCATGATGCTGGCCATTCTGTTCGCCAACCTGTTCGCTCCCTTGTTTGACCACTTCGTGGTGCAGGCTAACATCAAACGGAGACTGGCTCGTGGCTAAGAAAGAAACTGTCGGCAGAACCTTTGCCGTAATCGGCGTCTTGTGTCTGGTGTGTTCTGTGGTGGTATCCGGTGCAGCAGTCTTGCTGAAACCGACCCAGCAGCGTAACCAGGCCCTGGACGTACAGACCAACATCGTCGATGTGGCGGGTCTGGGTCGTGCCAATGTGGCCGAAAACTACGAACGCTTCATCGATGCCCGCTTGTTGAACCTGACTACCGGTGAGTTCTCGGACAAGTCGGTACAGGGCTACAACCAGCGCAATGCCGCCAAGGATCCCGCGACCAGCATCAAGCTGAGCCAGAGTGAAGATCCGGCGAGCATTCGTCGCCGTGCCAATCTGGTGCCGGTATACATGGCCAAAGATGAAGACGGCAACCTGGACAGCATAATACTGCCCATGCATGGTCAGGGCCTCTGGTCTACCATGTACGCCTTCGTCGCCGTTGCACCCGATGGCAACACCATCAAGGGCATTACCTACTACGAGCAGGGTGAAACCCCCGGGCTCGGTGGTGAGGTAGAAAACCCCAACTGGCGTGCCCAGTTTGTCGGCAAGCAGCTGTTTGATGAAAGCGGCAAGCCGGCCCTGAAAGTGGTGAAAGGTGGTGCGCCCGAAGGGGCTCCCTCCAGTGTAGATGGCCTGTCCGGCGCTACCCTGACCTCCAACGGCGTGCAACACACCTTTGAATTCTGGCTGGGTGAGCAAGGCTTCGGTCCTTTCCTGGCGAAGGTTCGTAAAGGAGAGCTGAACAATGGCTGATAAAGCTGAAATGAAAAAGGTGCTGTTCGGACCTATCATCGGCAATAACCCCATTGCGTTGCAGGTGCTGGGCATCTGTTCGGCATTGGCGGTGACCTCACAGATGCAGACCGCATTCGTAATGTCACTGGCGGTTATCGCGGTAACGGCCTTCTCGAACCTGTTTATCTCGCTGGTGCGTAATCAGATCCCCAACTCGGTGCGAATTATCGCCCAGATGGCGATTATCGCCTCTCTGGTTATCGTGGTTGACCAGATCCTCAAGGCCTATGCCTACGACATCTCCAAGCAGCTGTCGGTATTTGTTGGACTCATCATCACCAACTGTATCGTAATGGGACGTGCCGAGGCGTATGCCATGAAGAGCCCGCCCATGATGTCCTTCCTGGACGGCATCGGTAACGGCCTGGGCTACGGCCTGATCCTGCTGGTGGTGGCGACCATTCGGGAGCTGTTCGGCTCCGGTACCTGGTTCGGCATCGAAATACTGCCGCTGATCAAGAACGGTGGCTGGTATCAGGCCAACGGCTTGCTGCTGTTGCCGCCGAGCGCCTTCTTCATCATAGGTGGCATTATCTGGGTACTGCGTACCCTGCGTCCGGAACAGGTGGAGGCGAAGGAGTAATAGATGGAACATTTTCTGAGTTTGTTTGTTCGTGCCGTCTTCATCGAAAACCTGGCTCTGGCCTTCTTCCTGGGGATGTGTACCTTCCTGGCGGTGTCCAAGAAGGTCAAGACCTCGTTCGGTCTGGGCGTAGCGGTTGTGGTGGTACTGACCATTTCGGTACCGGTCAATAACCTGATCTACAACTTCATCCTGAAAGACGGCGCCCTGGTCGAGGGGGTGGATCTGAGTTTCCTGAACTTCATTACCTTTATCGGGGTAATTGCGGCTCTGGTTCAGATCCTGGAAATGACCCTGGACAAGTTTTTCCCGGCACTCTACAACGCGCTGGGTATTTTCCTGCCGTTGATTACCGTGAACTGCGCCATCTTCGGTGGTGTGTCCTTCATGGTACAGCGGGACTATAACTTCGCCGAGTCCATCGTATACGGCTTTGGCTCCGGCATTGGCTGGATGCTGGCAATCGTCTTGCTGGCCGGTCTGCGTGAGAAAATGAAGTATTCGGATGTACCTGACGGTCTGCGTGGCTTGGGGATCACCTTTGTCTCCGCCGGCCTGATGGCGCTTGGCTTCATGTCTTTCTCTGGCATATCCCTGTAAACCCAGTGATAGAAAAGGAATAATCGATGGAAATCATTCTAGGCGTGGTCATGTTCACCGTGATCGTGCTGGTCCTGGTAGGCATTATCCTGTTTGCCAAGTCCAAGCTGGTCGCGGAAGGGGATGTGACTATCAGCATCAACGACGATCCCGAGAAGGCGATCACCACCGGTGCCAGCGGCAAGCTGTTGGGCGCGCTGGCGGCCAATGGCATCTTCGTCTCTTCTGCCTGTGGTGGCGGCGGTACCTGCGGCCAGTGCCGGGTGCGCATTCTGGAAGGGGGCGGTGAAATACTGCCGACCGAACAGGATCACATCTCCAAGCGCGAGGCCCGAGAAGGTGAGCGTCTGTCTTGCCAGGTCAACGTCAAGCAGGACATGAAGATCGAGCTGCCGGAAGAAGTGTTCGGCATCAAGAAGTGGGATTGTGAAGTTATCTCCAACGATAACAAGGCCACCTTCATCAAGGAACTGAAGCTGAAGATCCCCAACGGCGAAAGCGTGCCTTTCCGTGCCGGTGGTTATATTCAGATTGAAGCGCCGGCTCACCACATCCAGTACAAAGACTTCGATGTGCCCGAGGAATACCGGGAAGACTGGGACAAGTTCAAGATCTTCGAGCTGGAGTCCAAGGTAGACGAGGAAACCATCCGCGCCTACTCCATGGCCAACTATCCGGAAGAAGAAGGCATCATCATGCTCAACGTGCGGATTGCGACCCCGCCGCCACGTAACTGGAGCGCGCCTCCGGGCAAGATGTCTTCCTATATCTGGTCGCTGAAACCGGGTGACAAGGCCACCATTTCCGGTCCCTTCGGTGAGTTCTTCGCCAAGGATACCGACGCCGAGATGGTATTTATCGGCGGTGGTGCCGGTATGGCGCCGATGCGCTCGCACATCTTCGATCAGCTCAAGCGCCTGAACTCCAAGCGCAAGATCAGCTTCTGGTACGGCGCCCGTTCCAAGCGCGAAATGTTCTACGTGGAAGACTTCGACGGTCTGCAGGAGCAATGCGAGAACTTCCAGTGGCATGTGGCACTGAGTGACGCACTGCCGGAAGACAACTGGACCGGCCACACCGGCTTTATCCACAACGTGCTGTATGAAAACTATCTGCGGGATCACGACGCGCCCGAAGACTGTGAATACTACATGTGTGGTCCGCCCGTGATGAACGCCGCCGTCATCAACATGCTCAAGGATTTGGGTGTGGAAGAAGACAACATTCTGCTGGATGACTTTGGTGGTTAAACACTGATGAATTCTTATGTAATCAAATGGCTGGCCCCCCTGGGGCTGGCCTTTTTATTGGTCGCCTGTAAACCGGCGACGGTCGAGCGGCCGCAGCAGCATTTGACCGGTAACACCATGGGCACCTACTACTCGGTCAAGGTAGTGGATGTCGATGCGTCCCGGGCCCGGGTGCTGCAGGCGGAGATAGACCGCCGGTTGGAACAGCTCAACGATCAGATGTCCACCTATCGGGAAGACTCGGAGCTGAGTCGCTTCAACCGGCATCAGGGAGCGGATCCTGTTCCTGTGTCTGCCGACACCGCCCGGGTGGTGACGGCGGCACTGCAACTGGGGCGAATGACCGACGGCGCGCTGGACGTCACCGTCGGTCCTCTGGTCAACCTGTGGGGCTTCGGTCCTGACGCCAGGCCGAGCCGGATACCGAGTCTGCAGTTGCTGGCCGAGACCCGGGCGCGAACCGGGCTGCAGCACCTGCGGGTGGGGATCGACAGTGAAGCCGAGTATCTGTACAAGCAATTGCCGGAGCTCTATGTGGATCTGTCCGCCATCGCCAAGGGCTTCGGGGTGGACATGGTGTCCGAGTACCTGGCGGAAGAGGGGGTGACCGATCATCTGGTGGAAATCGGTGGCGAGGTACGGCTCAGTGGCCTCAATCGTCACGGCCAGCCCTGGACCATAGCGGTGGAAAAGCCGGGCCCCGCTACCGGCTCGGTGCAACAGGTGATTGCGGTGGGCAACAGCAGCGTGGCGACCTCCGGCGACTACCGTAATTACTATGAGCTGGACGGGCAACGGCTGTCTCACACCATAGATCCCAGGACCGGCCAGCCCATTACCCATCAGTTGGCATCGGTGACAGTGATCCATCCATCCTGTATGATTGCGGACGGTTTGGCGACCGCACTGACGGTCATGGGGCCCGAGCAGGCACTGGCGTTTGCCGAGCAACACCGGCTGGCGGTGTATCTGCTGACCAAGACGGATGACGGCTTCAGAGTGGACATGACCAGCGCCTTCAAGAAGTATTCAAGAGGTTGATATGTTGTATTTTCTGATTACCTTCGCGGTCTTTGCCCTGGTGATTTTTGCCATGGCCATCGGCTATATAGTGCAGCGCAAGACCATTGCCGGCTCCTGTGGCGGCCTGGGTGGTGTAGGGATAGAAAAAGCCTGCGACTGTCCGGACCCTTGCGAAAGCCGCAAGAAGAAAATGGCCAAGGAAGAAGCCCGCCGGCAGATGCTGGGAGAAAACCGCATCATCTGATCTATCCGGCGCCGGCGGCCTTCGCCGGTGCCGATATTCCCTCCACCTTCTCAAAATGTCACCTGGCGCTTTTCGCTGCACCGACTCCGGGTTAGTATTTAACTACTGTCTGTTTATCCAGCTCGGTCAATGCGCAAAATCATTCATGTCGATATGGACTGCTTCTTTGCCGCAGTAGAGATGCGGGATCATCCCGAGTGGCGTGACATTCCGCTGGCCATCGGCGGCAGCGCCAGCCGGCGCGGGGTCATCGCCACCTGCAACTATCCGGCCCGGGCCTACGGGATACGCTCGGCCATGGCCAGCCATCAGGCGTTGCAACGGTGCCCACAGCTGTTGCTGATCCCCGGCAACATGGCCGAGTACAAGGCGGTATCACGGCAGATCCGGGAGATCTTTCATCGCTATACCGAGCTGGTCGAGCCCCTGTCGCTGGACGAAGCCTATCTGGATGTGAGCGACAGCCCCTGGTTTGGCGGCAGTGCCACCCTGATAGCCGAAGACATTCGCCGAGCCATCAATGACGAGCTGCAACTGACCGCCTCGGCCGGGGTGGCGCCGAACAAGTTTCTGGCCAAAATCGCCTCGGAAGAAAATAAACCGAACGGGCTTTTCGTGCTGCCGCCCGCGGCGGTGGCCGACTTTGTCCGTCAGTTACCGCTGGCCAAGCTGCCCGGGGTGGGGCGCAAGACGGCGGAAAAGCTCACCGCCCTGGGGCTGGAGCATTGCTGTCAGCTGCTTGAGGTGGGCGAGACGGAGCTGATCCGTCGCTTCGGCAAGTTCGGCCGGCTGCTGTGGCAGCGCGGTCAGGGCATCGACGAGCGGGAAGTGCAGACCGAGCGGGTAAGAAAATCGGTGGGGGTCGAAACCACCCTGGTAGCCGATATTCATCAGCCGGAGCAGGGGGTACAGGTCTTGCTGCGCTTGTGGCCCGAGCTGATACGACGCCTGGCCGGTCGCGCCATCAAGGGACTTTGCATCAAGCTGAAATTCGATGACTTTACCCAGACCACATTGTCACGCCGTTGCTTCAGCCCACAAGTGTCTCTGGCCGAACGACTGTGTATCGAAGCCTGGGAGCGTGCGCGGGGGCGAGGAGTTCGGCTGGTGGGGGTAAGTGTCGAGTTGTCTCACGAAGGCAATGAGCAGGTCGCTCAGGCCGAGCAACTGAATTTTGACTGGTAAGCTCGACTTGCTCCTGGCCGGCGGTTGCTCAGTCTTCCTGGGCGCCGTTTTTCCGCGGAGGAGCCAGGGTTTTATCGACCGCATCCTGTTTGCCAACGCTGTCATGTTCGCCACTGCTTTCCACGATTTTTTTGTCGGCTTGTTGCGCCTTGTTCGGTAAGGGCTCGGCCGAGGCGGCCTCCAGATAACCGGCGCTCAGGGCCAGGAACAGGGCAATGGAAGGTGTTTTCATCTTGGGCTCCTTATTAAGCTTTGATGTCTAATTACCTTAACATTTTGAAATAGATTGTAAAATCCGACGAAATCCAGAGGGGCAGGAACTATCGTCGGGTATTGAGTACAAATAAATACTCATCCGATTCAGGATTTGCCGCCGTTCATATGGTCTTCTTCGACGAACTGCCAGCCATGGTTGGCGGAAGGCGGTGCAGGCTGTGAAGCGGCGGCGGGTGGCGCTATAACCACGGTGGCCTTATTGGCCGCGGAATGGCTGGCTGCCGAACCGTCTAGCGCCGGGCTGTCACGGCCATCATCCGGTGCCGTTGCCGCAACAGGGGGTGTTTCATTGCGTTTGTCGTGCTGGATACCGGGGGCCAGCTTGCGAGTTTCGTCCAGCACCTCGCGACCAAAATCGATGATGCTACTGAATGGGTTACCGGCCATCGCCGGCGTGGCCAGCAAGGTCAGCAGCAGGTAGAAAGGGACGCTTTTCATGGCGGTTACCTCCGTTAGATTCTGCCCGCAAGCATAAGCCAAATGACGCTGCTTGAATACCGCATAGGCAGGGAATGGGCCGATTACTGACGCCTTGAATCATGGCATGACCCAGAGTATCGCCCAAAAAGCCCGCCCCGGCGTCGCCTGTTGTGTCGTCATCAGTGAGAATGATAGGGATCAGCTACGCCGACCGGCACATGTTATGGGTGACAGGTGCGAGCCGGCATGGATGTACTGGTTGCGTATCGGGAGAGGTAGCCGTGTTGCCTCTTTATCGTGGGGAAACCAGCGCTTGATGGTTGGTGCCCAAGAGACGGTCTCACACCGTATGTTTATTAAACTTCAGGTATTTGCTTCAGCACCCGCACCAATAACTGCCAGAATCGGGAGACCGCTTCTATGTGTACCCGTTCGTCCGGTGAGTGGGCGCCCTGAATGGTGGGTCCGAAAGAAACCATGTCCCATTCGGGGTAGACCGCCTTGAACAGGCCGCATTCGAGCCCGGCGTGGATCACCTTGACCTCGGGTAGTACGCCAAACAGTTTCTTGTGGGTATCCAGCAGCAGTTGCATCACGGCGGAGTCCGGATCCGGCTGCCAGCCGGGATAGGCGCCGTCGAAATGGCAACTGGCCCCGGCCAGGCGAAATACCGCCGCCGTCATCTCGGCGACCCGATCACGGCCCTCATCGTTGAGTGAACGGATCAGACACTGCACATGAATATGCTCAGGCTGGGTGCCGATCACCCCCAGGTTGGTAGAGCTCTGTACCACGCCGTCCATGCCGCGACTCATTTCCATGACTCCATGAGGGCAGGCGAGCAGGGCGGCGCTCAGTCGCTGTTGCAGAGAGATGCTCATGACCCGGGCGGGGAGAGTGGCCGGAACCAGCTCCAGTTTGATGAAATCATCGACCCCGGCAAACTCGCGTCGGTATTGCTGTTGGCGCCGTTCCAGTAAGGCAGACAGGGTATTCATTGCGCCGGCGGGTAGCGTCAGCAGTGCCGAGGCCTCCCGGGCGATGGCATTGCGCAGGGTACCGCCGTCGAGTGCGGCCAGACGGATCCCGGCATGCTGATTGATATCCGTCAGCAGCTCGGCCAGCAGTTTGTTGGCGCTGGCCCGGCCCTGATGAATATTGATGCCGGAATGGCCGCCGCGCAGACCCGTGATGGTCAGGCGCAGGGCCTGGTGTCCGGCCGGTACCGGCTCCGGCTCATAGGGCAGGACTATGTTGGCGTCGACGCCGCCGGCACAGCCCATGTAGACATCACCGTCCTGTTCGGAGTCGGTGTTGAGCAGGATCTCGCCCTTCAGGATGCCAGGCGCCAGACCAAAGGCGCCGGTCATGCCGCTTTCTTCGTCTATGGTCAGCAGTACTTCCAGCGGACCATGCTGAACCTGGTCATCGGCCAGCACCGCCAGACAGGCGGACAGGCCGATACCGTTATCGGCACCCAGGGTAGTACCGCGGGCGCGCACCCAGTCGCCATCGATATAAGGCTGTATCGGATCCCGGGTGAAATCATGCACGGTATCGGCATTGGCCTGAGGCACCATGTCCATGTGGGCTTGCAATATCACCCCTTTACACTTTTCCATACCCGCGGTGGCTGCCTTGCGGATAATCAGGTTGCCGATGGTGTCCTGTATCACGTCGAGCCCCTGCTCAACCGCCCAACCGGCAATCCACTGACGCAGGGCGGCCTCGTGACCGGACGGGTGGGGAATGCCGCACAGGGTGTCGAAAAATTGCCATAGCAGGCGAGGGGAAAGTTGGCTGACAGGGGACATGGCATACCTTGTTTGAATCAACGGATGAGATCGATAGCTTACCGCTCCAGTGGTGTTTTTATCCATTCATTAACCACCTCCGGGAAGAATACCGGCCCATGAAGGCCAGGAATGGCTCTTCGGTGTAAGCAAGGGTATCGCAATAAAAAGCTGTAACTCTGGTCAAGAATGGGAGGGA
Organism: Oceanisphaera submarina; assembly: GCF_046521305.1. NCBI lineage: Bacteria > Pseudomonadati > Pseudomonadota > Gammaproteobacteria > Aeromonadales > Aeromonadaceae > Oceanisphaera > Oceanisphaera submarina. Next base: position 105,103 of record NZ_JBKGFN010000013.1, read on the forward strand.
TCTCTATAATGCGACCATTGTTTGCTCGTTGTTTGACTGAGGCTGGCCGAATTTAGGCGTGGTCTGAAAGAGGGCAGTGAGCAGCGGTGACCATCTTGTCTTGAAAGCTAACACCCAAAGGTTCTTTTTTATGTCCAACAAATTCGTCGTCACCTGGGACTCATTTCAGCGCGAAACGCGTAAGCTGGCCGAACGTCAGTTGCCAGCCAGTCAGTGGAAAGGGATTATCGCCGTCAGTCGTGGTGGTCTGGTACCGGCCGCCATCATGGCGCGGGAACTGGGCATCCGTCATGTAGATACCCTGTGTATCTCCAGCTACGACCACAATCAGCAGCGTTCTGATTTACAAGTGCTCAAACAGGCGGAAGGTGATGGAGAAGGCTTTCTGATCATCGACGATCTGGTGGACACCGGCAATACCGCCAGAATCATCCGCGAGATGTATCCCAAAGCCAGGTTCATTACCGTGTTTGCCAAGCCAAAGGGCGAGCCGTTGGTGGATGATTTTGAAGTGCGCGTGGGCCAGGATACCTGGATAGAGCAGCCCTGGGACATGGGGGTGGTTTTTGCTCCGCCGCTGTGCGAGCAAGACAAAGCGTGATAAAAGGCTCCTCTGGAGCCTTTTTTATAGCCGTCATTGAGTGAGACGTGTCACTCCCCTTGACTGCCGATGGCGTTTTTTATGGCAAGGACCAAGGGCGGCCTTTACCCCCGTCCAAAAAAACGTTACATATAGGCAAGTTAACAGGGAGGTGTTCATGACCATAGACAAGGTTGCTCATCGTAAACTGGTACGAAAATTCACCGCCATCGGTCCCTATCTGCGGGAACTGAAGTCGAGTGAATCGCAATATTTTTTCGACTGCCTGTCGGTGTGTGTCAGTGCCAAGGCCGAGCCGGAGGCGCGTGAGTTCTGGGGCTGGTGGTTGACACTGAGCACCGAAGACGGCGTGAATTTCGAGTTTCATTATCAGCTCGGTTTTTTTGATGCGAGCGGAGAGTGGCAACGGCGAGCCTTGCCCAAAAAACATGAAGCGGAGGTGGCTCGTACGCTGCGTGATTTTTACGACAAGCTGGGCGTTTGCCTGGACGGCTTGTCGCTTACTGCTCGTCCTTCTCCCGCGTTGGGAAACAATCATCTGTTGAGCGTAGCCTGAGCCGATCATCATTTGCGGCGATAGCCGTTACTATCCGTGGCCCGGATGCGCCTCATTTTATTATATTGCCGGCTCTGCCGGCATTGCTGTTAGTAAGGAGCCGCAGGGCGTTCCATGAAAGGCAAAACCATTGTTGTAAAACTGGGCACCAGTGTGCTCACCGGCGGTTCCCGTCATCTGGATCGGGGCCACATGGTCGAGCTGGTGCGCCAGTGTGCCAGCCTGCACCGGGCCGGCCATCAGATTATTGTGGTGACCTCGGCGGCCATTGCCGCCGGACGCGAACACCTGGGCTTTCCCGAGCTGGCCAGCACCATGGCCAACAAGCAGATGCTGGCCGCCGTGGGCCAGACCCAGCTGATCCAGACTTGGCAGTCACTGTTCAATCTCTATGGATTGCATGTGGGCCAGATCCTGCTGACCCGGGCCGATCTGGAAGACCGGGAACGCTATCTTAATGCCCGCGACACCCTGCGGGCCTTGCTTGCTCATCGTATCATTCCGGTGATCAACGAAAACGATGCGGTAGCGACCAACGAAATCAAGGTTGGCGACAACGACAATTTATCGGCCCGGGCCGCCATTCTGGCCGAGGCGGATCTGCTGATCCTGCTGACCGACCAGAAGGGACTCTTTACCGCCGATCCCCGTAACGATCCCAAGGCGCAACTGATCGAAGAAGTACAGACCATAGACGACACCCTGCGTAAACTGGCCGGTGGCAGCATAGGTGGCCTGGGCACCGGTGGCATGGCCACCAAGCTGCAGGCGGCAGATGTAGCCCGCCGCGCCGGTATCGACGTGGTGATCGCCACCGGCCAGGTGCCGGAAGTGATCGGCCGCCTGGCCGAGGGTGATCGTATCGGTACCCGTTTTCCGGCGTTGGCTACCCCGCTTGAAAGTCGCAAGCGCTGGATCCTGGCCGGTCCCCCTCCGCACGGCGAAATCCATATCGATGCCGGGGCGGTCAAGGCGGTGCGCGAGAAAGGATCCAGCCTGCTGCCGAAGGGCATAGTACGTATAGAAGGACGCTTTCGCCGGGGTGAGGCGGTGCGTATCGTCAATCCCGAAGGGCGGGAGCTGGCACGAGGCATCTGTCGTTACGATGCACTCGACCTGAATCGAATCAAAGGACAACACTCAGAGCAGATTGAATCGGTGCTGGGCTATGGCTACGGCAACGTGGCCATTCATCGCGACGATCTGGTGCTCTTGTAGGAGATAGTATGAATCTGGAACAGATGGGACAGGCCGCGCGCGCTGCCGCCTATACCCTGGCCGAAACCTCTACCCGGGCCAAGAATCAGGCCCTGCTGGTGATGGCCGACGCCCTCGAGGCGGCCGCAGAGGATATTCTGGCTGCCAACGCCAGGGACCTGGACGCGGCCCGTGACAACGGTATCGGCGATGCCATGCTGGATCGGCTGATGCTGAATCCGGCGCGGCTCAAGGCCATTGCCGACGACGTGCGCAACGTGGTGTCACTGCCTGACCCGGTGGGCAGCGAGCTGGACTCGCGGGTGCTGGAAAACGGTATGCGACTGTCGCGTCGCCGGGTACCGCTCGGCGTGGTGGGGGTGATTTATGAAGCACGCCCCAATGTCACCATCGACATCGCCGCCCTCTGTCTGAAAACGGGTAACGCCAGCATTCTGCGCGGCGGTCGGGAAACCTTTCATACCAATCAGGAATTGGTGAAGGTGATCCGGCAGGCGCTGGCGGCAAGCCAACTGCCGCAAGGCTGTGTGCAGTACATCAGCGAGCCGGGCCGGGAGTGGGTCAGCGGCCTGCTCAAGCTCGATCAGTACGTGGACATGATCATTCCTCGCGGTGGCCCCGGTCTGCATCGCTTGTGTAAGGAACAGGCGACCATACCGGTGATCATCGGCGGCTTCGGCATCAGCCATGTTTTCGTCGACGACAGCGCCGATCTGGTGCGTTCTATCGAGGTCATCGATAACGCCAAGACCCACAGGCCAAGTGCTTGCAACGCCCTGGATACCTTGCTGGTGGATCGGGGGATAGCAGTCGAGCTGTTGCCTAAGCTGAGTGAAAGGATGGCGGTGAAGGGTGTGGAGCTGGTGGCCGATGACGAGGCGCTGGCGCTTCTGACGACGGGGGCGGCCCGAGTGCGTGCCGCCGTGGAAGGGGACTTCGACACCGAGTGGCTGAGTCTGACCCTGGGCGTAAAACTGGTATCGGGCGTGGATGAGGCGCTGACGCATCTGCGCGATTATAATGCCAGTCATTCCGATGCCATTCTCACCAGCAGCCTGAGCAATGCCGAGCGCTTTATCAACGGCGCCCCCTCGGCGGCGGTCTATGTGAATGCCTCTACCCGCTTTACCGACGGCGCTCAGTTTGGTCTGGGTGCCGAAGTGGCGGTCTCGACCCAGAAGCTGCATGCCCGCGGCCCCATGGGGTTGGAAGAGCTGACCAGCTACAAGTGGATAGGCCAGGCGGATTACCTGATCCGCGACTAATCGCACATTGCTGAATAGACACACCGGCGACCCTGGTCGCCGGTGCATGGTGAAGAGAGGATATTATGCCATCCAAGCTGTTGGACGCCCTGCTGCTGGCAATGCCGCTACCTGCCACTCTTGAGTCGTGGCGGCAACACCTCAAGAGCCAGCTGCCCTATCCGGTACAGGGAGCACAGACGCTGTTTATCGGAGCTCCTGCTCTGGTCATAGTGGCGTTTCAGCACGACAGGGTAGAGGTGCTGCTACCGGCCATGCAGTGGCGTCATCACGACATTCATACCGTCAAACCCCGTTCCCAGGGGGTGGTAGAGGCACGTAATGGCAGCCTGGAACAGTTGATGATGCTGGTAGAAGACACCATAGCCCTGAGGCTGAAGTCGTTTCACGAATGCAGCAGCTGCGGCAAACGCTGCGCACCCGAGCTGCTGGGTTCCCTGCAGGGCGAACCCGTATGCCGGGACTGCATCAAGGGCCGACGAGTGTTGTTTTAGGCTAACGTTCAGTCGGTGAAAGAAAAAGGCCGTGCTCTTCAAGAGTACGGCCTTTTTTATGGCCGGCAGATGAATCTAGAACTATAAAATCGCTGCTCCCTCCCGCTCGCTTGTCTCCGGCAGTGTGTGGCTGGCCTGGATGCACCAAAATGTACAGCGAGTTTCAAGCGGGCAGCCAGCCAAAAGCCGCCCTCGTGACAAGGGCGGCTTTTTTAGGGGTAACCAACGGGGTCAGCCGGTATGACGTTTCACGCCGGCGTGGTTTAAAACGAGAGCTTGGTGGTCACACCAAACATGCGGGGCGCACCCAGCTGTACGTATTGCTCTGTGATATAGCCCTTGCGAGGATCGTTGGGGAACTGAAAGCCACGCACCGCGTACTCTTCATCGGTCAGGTTTTTGCCCCACAGGGTGACGCTCCAGTTATCTTGCTGGTAGCCCAGACGGGCGTGTAGCAGAGCGTAGGCATCAGATCGCGCACTGTGACTGTCGGAGAAGTAAAACTGGTCTTTTCCTTCTACATCAAGACCGGAAAACCAGCCCTGGCCGTGATCCAGGCTTGCACCCAGCGCGAATTGATATTCGGGAGCGTGCGCCGCATCGCGGCCATCAAAGTTGGCGTCGGGCTCTTTCAGTTGGGTGTTCAGCAAACCCAGGCTGGCGTGCAAACGCATGGCGTCGGTGGCCTGCCATTGAGCCTGGGCTTCCAGACCATAGCTGTAGGCCCGCTCGGCGTTGGCAGTGTAGTCGGTATAAGTACTGGAGTTGTCGGGACGTATTACGGTGCGCGAGGCGTTGATTTGTGCGTCGTCTCGTTGTTGAAAGAACACCGCTACTTGTGTCTGCAGGCTGTCATTCAGCAAGTTGTGCTTGGCGCCCAGTTCGTAGTTCCACAGGGTTTCGGCGGCAAAATCGCGTAGTGCGTTGGGCAGGTCGCCGTTTGAGTTATAGCCGCCGACCTTGTAGCCCCGGGCGATCAGTGCGTACAACATTTGGCTGTCACTGGTCTGATATTCCAGCGCTACCCGGCCGCCCCACAACAGATCCGTGGGCTTGCTGCGGTTACCGTCGCTGTCGCTATAAAAGGTACGGTCTTGCTCCAGGCGCAGGCCATTGATCCAGGTCAGCCTGTCGGTGAGCGCCGTTTCCAGCTCGCCATAGCCGGCAAATCGGTTAGCTTCATATTCACTGGTAAAGTTGCTGGGTAGATAGGTGTACTCGCGGTTCAGGTCCGAGCTGCGATGAAAGTAATAGAGGCCGCCGGTCCAGTCGGTAGTGTCGTTGAACAGCATGGATTCTTCGGTGGAGATGAAGCGTACATCGGCGGTGGCACCGCGCTCTTCGCGGTAGTAATTGTCGGTGGCACTGTAGGTGTCCGGGTGCAAACCGGGGTAAGTCCAGTCCACATCGAAGCCGTATTCCAGTTCACTCTTGTTCACGCTGATAGCGGTTTCCAGAGTAAAGGCGCTGTTGCCATACCAGCTGCTTTTGCCCGACAGTGCCAGGGTTTCCTGGCGGTCGTGCCCTGGATTATCCGACAGGGTGTGGCGGCTGTTGTCGAGGGAGAAGGCGTCGTAACCGTTGTCGATATTGGCGTAGAAGGCGGTCAGATCCAGGTCCAGATCGTCGCTGGCGGCAATGCGGAACTTGGTGCGCAGCAGCGTCTCGTCGATGTTATTGGTATCGTCGCGACTCAGATAATCGTTTTTAATAAAGCCGTCACTGGTATTACGCTGCGCGGCGATGCGATACGCCACCTTGTCGCTGAGCGGCCCCCCCACGGCAGCGGCCAGATTATGGGTGTCGTACTCGGCCACCGTGAGTTCCACATTGCCTTCCAGAGTATCTGTGGGCTCGTTGGCGCGAATGTTGATGAGGCCGGCCAGGGCGTTGGCGCCATAGAGGCTGCTTTGCGGGCCTCGTAATACTTCCACTTGATTTGCATCCAGCAGGGTGGCGCCCATGGTCATGGCGCTCATGTCTATGCCGTCTACCAGCACGCCCACCGAGGGGTTAACCACGCCGATGAACTGGCTGCGCTCGCCCACACCGCGAATTTGATAGTACTTGCCGCGAGAGGCGCCGGCACTCAGGTTGACGTTGGGCGTCTGGGCCAGCACATCTTCCAGATGGTTGTTGCCGGGCTTATTGAGCTCGGCTTCATCCAGCACGCTGACGCTGCTGGCGGTGCCTTGCAGGCTGTCTTCGCGAAAACTGGACGTCACCAGGGTGGGTGCCAGGGTGTAAACCCCGTCCTGGTTATCGGCAGCATACGCAGGCAGCGCAGCCATAATGCTCAAGGCAATGGCGGAGGGGAAAAAAGGGATCAATTTGGGCACTTCAAGTCTCCGTATAGGTACGAAAACCCGGTAACAACAAGAGCAGGGCAGGGCGTTGCGGCTTCCTATTCCTACGCCGGTATTAGCCGGATCAGGTTCAAAGGGTTCGCATCATTCGCATCTCAGGCAGTCATGGCTGCCACCCCTTAGGATATGACTTTTGGTTATAAGTCACCCTGTATTATACCTATTCAGGAATAGATATCGACATATATGAAGCAAACCTGGCGGGCGCTGGGTGAGTATGATCAACATAGGAGTGAGCGAAGAATGCTGAACCTCTTTGGCTACAAGAAGCAGGATTGGCAGACACCCGGGTCTCCTGGTTTTCCGCTAGAATCTGCGGAATGGAGGCATGCCACCGGGTTCGTCGGCAGGGTTCTGCCTTTATTTATTCTGTTTGGTTGTAGCCGTCGGTATCGATCCGAAATAAAAAGGCCGTGCTCTTTATGAGTACGGCCTTTTGTTCTGGTTTTATCAGTTAGCAAATGAGTTTAGCCCATCAAGCGGGCCAGCCATAATCGCAGGTACATGCCCGGCAGCGTGGTGATGCCGGCGGTGGCGAAACGCAGCTTGCCCCGGCTGGCCACCATCAGGGTGGGGGTCACGCCGACGCCCAGCGTCTGGCCCAGTCGATGATCCTTGTCGTTCACCACCGCAAAATCATATCCCTTTTCCCGTACATAGCCGGCGACCTTGGCATCCGGGCCCGAGGCGATGGCGATGCTGACGACCGGCGCGCCGACCAGATTCACCATGGGTGACACCAGCCTGCACACGCCGCACCAACTGGCCCACACATAGACCAGCACAGGTTGTTCCCGGCTCATGGCATCGAGGTCGATGGTGTCTCCGCTTAGCGTGGTCATGCTGCTGAGGGCCGCTACCTCGGTGGGCAGATCCCGGCTGCGCCACAGATCGGCGGCCGTTACCACTGTGGCAATCAACAGCAGGTAGATAAAGCCTGAGCCTATTTGCTTGCCCCAGCTGCCGCTTTTCGTCTTCGACCTCACGGTTTTGCCTCATTGAGGGCATCGATCACCTTCTCGCTGGTCAGCAGCACCTCAAGTGCCTTGCCCTGAGGCAGGCCGGGGCCGAACACCTGATTGAAGGGAATACCGGCGCGCCGGTTGGCATGCAGATAATCGGTAATGGCGGCGTCGGGGCGAGTCCAGTCGCCGCGCATCAGCACCATGTCGTCTTCCTGCAGGGCCGAGTAGACAGGGTCACGCAGTGTCACGCCTATCTTGTTGGCCTGGCAGGTAATGCACCAGTCGGCGGTGATGTCGACAAAGACCCGCTTGCCGGCGGCTACTTCGCGTTCGATACGCGCCGGATCCAGCGGCTGCCAGTTCAGCTCATCCTTCACCGGGCTGACCCAACGAGATTGAGTAAGCAGGGCGGTGACGCCCCCGGCGGCGCCCAGCAGCATCAGGCCGGCCAGGCTGAACACCAGACCCCGGGCGCCGTAATGACGCAGCAGTGACCCTATCGGCAGCGCGATCAGCAGGATGGCCAGCGCCAGGGTGGCGGTGCTACCCAGGGTATATTGCAGCAGCGACAGCAGCCAGAGGCTGGTGGCGAGCAGCATCAGGCCGAACAGCCACTTCACCTTGATCATCCAGGCGCCGGGTCTGGGCAGGAGACCGATGACACCGGGGAACAGCGCCAGCACCAGCCAGGGCAGCGCCATGCCCAGCCCCAGACCGGTGAAGATGGCAATCAGCACCAGCGGCGAAGACGCCAGCGCCACCGCGACTGCGGTGCCGAGGAAGGGGGCCGAGCAGGGGGTGGCGAGCAGGGTGGCGAACATGCCCTGCAGCAGATGGCCGCCGTTGCCGTGGCCGGGACGGGTGGCCAGCCAGGTACTCATGGCCGTGGGCAGGCGCAGTTCGAACAGCCCGAACAGGTTAAGCGAAAACAAGGCGGTGACCAGCAGCATGAAGCCGATAAAGCCCGGTTGCTGGAACTGTATGCCCCAGCCGAGTTGAGCGCCGGACCAGGTCAGCGCCAGCATAAAGCCCGCCAGCGCCCAGAACGACAGCATGATGCCGAGGGCGGACCACAGCAGGGGACGGCGTACTTCTGATCGGGTGCGGTGCCCCAGCAGCAGGCTGTTGAGCTTGAGCCCCAGCACCGGCAGTACACAGGGCATGATGTTGAGGATCAGGCCGCCGAGCAGGGCATAGAGCAGTACCAGCACCAGCGGGGGAGCCGTTGCCGCCACCGGGGGCAGGGTGCCACGGGTGATGGAGCCGGCCAGCTCTTCTGCCAGTCCTGCATCGGTGGCGGTAATGACCACCACCTGCTCATCCAGATTCAACGCCGGATCCCAGCTGCCGACCTTGAAGCGGGCTTGCAGCCGGGTGTCGTTCACCGTCAGTTGCGGCTGGCTGAAGATGCTGCTGTCGAGTTCGTCGACGTATACCGCCGGTTGCTGCCAGCCTCGGGGGTTGGTCAGCGTCACATCGAGCTGTTTGGCGGCCGGATCCCAGACAAGCCGCTCGGCCTGCACCAGGCTCGCCGGCCGGGGTACTCGTGACACCGCCTGCTGATACCGATGATTCAGCGTCTCGTCGGCGAGCAGCTGCGGCTCCAGCGGCAATTGCAGTGAATATTCGGTGAGCACACAGATGGTGGTGCAGCTGGGTAGCGTCAGCAGGCCTTCAAAGGTGACCGGTTTTCCGGGTTCAGCAGGTGACAGCTGCAGTGGGAAGTCGACGGCATTGTGATAGCCCTGGGTTTCGACCCCGAGCAGGGTAAAGCGTTCGGGCAGCGGCCATTGCCAGTTGACCGACAGCAGGTTATCGGACGACTGCCAGTCCAGCCGGGGTGCTATGCCCCCTTCGCCCGGGGAGCGCCAGTAGGTTTTCCAGTCGTCTTGCAGGCGAACCTGCAACAGCGCCGGATAATAGTTATTGGCCGCATCATAGGGGCCAGCCTGTACCAACCGCACCTGCACCGGGGGGTGCTCGGGTGCCTGTAGCCAGCCGGTATCGGCGGCCTGCAACGGCAAGGCCGCCGATAACAGCAGGATAAAAAAGGTAAAAATTCTGATCACGAATAGAGTCTCCGGTGGATGAACGCAAGCTTACAAGATGGCGGCGTCAATCTCACTCCCGGAACACGCACAGCACCAGGTGTCGCCGTCGACCGGCATAAGGTGGTGGTGGAGGTGACCGGCGGCAATACCGGCCTGTACGAGGCACCAGCAGCCAGAGAGACAACAACAGCAGCAAGATGGCCAGCATCGGTTCCAGTTGATTCCATACCTTGCTCAGGAGCTGTTCCGACAAACTGCATTGATGGCCTTGGCTGTCGACGGTTGCCTGGCTATCACCGGTCAGCAGGATGTTTTCTGATTGATGGGCCGAGGCCGGGCAGGAAGAAACGAGGCCAAGCCGCTGGCTCAGACACAGGCTGATGACGAGCAGTGCCAGCAGCAGTGCCAGCCAGCCGGGCTGGCGTGGCATCAGCCGACGGCGCTTCGCTGTTAACCGACTGCCAGCCACAGGGCCACTCCCAACATCAGGCTGCCGGCGATACGGTTCATCAGCTTGACCTTGCCCTTCTGCTGCAGCACCCGACTCAGGGTGCGGCCGCCGCTGGCATAGAGCAGCAGGCAGATGAACTCCAGTGACAGTATGATCGACACCAGCATCAGCAGCTGGCCGGCAAGCGGCGCCTGGTTATCGATAAAGGGGGGCAAGAGGGCGACGAAAAAGGCCCAACCCTTGGGATTGGCGATGGCGGTGATGAAGCCCTGGCTGATGAGGGTGCGGGCCGGTATATGACGCGGACCTGCATCCACCGGGTTCAGGGCCAGTTTGCCTTTGGAGCGCCATAGCTGGATGCCGAGCCAGGCCAGATAGAGGCCACCGCCGTACTTGAGTAACTGAAACAGCTGCGGGTATTGCAGCATGACCGCGGCCACGCCGACCACCGCCAGACAGGCCACCAGGCCCACGCCGACCAGCTCGCCTACCATCATCCACAGGGTGCGGCGTACCCCGACCGTCATCCCTAACGACAACGCCAGTGTCATGCACATGCCCGGCGTGACCGAGACGAAGAAAAAGGTGGGGATAAACACCATCAAGACTGCGGAACTAATAGCACACCTACCTGTTGTTCTGGCCTGGGTTATACATCTTGTCCGCCATTGTAGGCCAAATGCAGGACAAGGGGCTATGGCTATTTAGCGGAGAAACAACGTCATCACTCCTCGCCGGATTAGCAGCTAATTGATTAGCCTTAATCGCTGAAACGGGGGCTGAATACCAGCCGGCCGGGGGCTATATCCATTGCTACCGGGGCCTTGCTCAGCCAGCTGTAGCGGCTGTCGTCGAGTCGGTAAACCGGCTGATTTTCCAGCACGGCGCGCAGCAACTGCATCATGCCGGCCGAGGCGGCGGTCATGTCTCCCTTGTAGCCGAAGGCATCAACCTCGCTTTGCAGCAATCTCAAGTCACGCAAAAAAATCGCATTCTGCTGGCGGTCGTAGACAGGACGGCCCTCGATGGCCAGATCCAGCTGGGCCGGAAAGCGGGCTATCAGGGCATTGATGGCGGTTTCGCCCTGCAGGTTGAGGCGCACTACTTGACGGTTCTCGGGACCTATCTGCAAGTCCAGCTTGTCAACCCGGGTCTCTACCAGGCCCTGGGTGAGGCGCGGCGCCTGCTGTTCCAGCAGGGTAAAGAGCGACTTTTCAATCTCGCTTTCCGACACACTGTACTGGCTGAGCCCGGCGCAGGCGCTCAGCAACAGGGTACTCAACATAATAAGAAGGGGTTTGAACATGGTATACCTCTCAATGACAGCCATAAGTCTTCAGCGGGAAAATGTAAGTTAACAGCAGACAGTTCTTTTGGTAGCAGAGTCGGTTGGGTCGAAGCATGAGTCCCAACATTCGGCCGTCTACATGAATGCTGGAATTCGGATCTCATGCCAGTCGACCGGCATCATTTTTCGGTGGCTGTATTCAACGTAACAGCTGGTCCAGCTGGTTGGCGAAAGCCTGACGATCGGCGGGGCTCAGGGTGGGTGGCCCGCCGGTGTGCACACCGCTGGAACGCAGGGTATCCATGAAATCGCGCATGGTCAGTTTGGCCCTGATGGTGCCTTTGTCGTACCGTTCTCCGCGTGGGCTCAGTACCCGGGCGTCTTTTGCCAGGGCCTCGGCCGCCAGCGGAATATCGGCGGTGATCAGAATGTCTCCGGGCCGGATACGGGCCACGATTTCATCATCGGCCACATCGAAGCCCTTGGGCACCTGTAGCTGTTTGATCAGGCTCGAGGCCGGTAACGGCAGCGAGTGGTTGGCAACCATGGTCAATGGCGTCTGAGTACGCTCGGCGGCGCGAAACAGAATATCGCGGATCACCTTGGGGCAGGCATCCGCATCTACCCAGATGTGCATCAGTTATACCGACTCGGTTTTTTCTTGCGCTCGATGGCTTCCTGTACCTCGCCTGGCTCGACCACCACACCGGTGGCGTCGGGAGTGGGGAAGACGGCGACCATTAATTCGTCGTCTTCCATGCCGGGTACCCAGCGGCTCTGCCACACCTTGAGGCTGATGGCCTCGGGCTTGCACTGGCTCCAGTCGTCTACCGCCCATTCCCTGGCATAATCGGCGTGGGGCCACACCGGAATGCAGTCCTCGTCATCGTCCGAGGTCAGCATCATGCACCCGTGCTCGTCGGTCAGAATCCAGAGTTCGTCGTGCTCGCACACCCGGCTGATGAAATGATTGAAACGCTCGTCATCACGCATGCTCTGGGCGGCAGCCTTGTCGGCCTCGGTCAGGGTATAGCTCATGGTTTTTCTCATACAGGGGATCTGCTTGCATGTTCACACTGTAAGCCCTGTTTTGTCCAGCTTGCTGCCGAATTTGTTCCATGCCTTCTCATGAAAAAAATAGGCGACGGTATTGACCATCGGTTCCACCAGGGCAATCAGTCCGCCCACCAGCAGATCACCGGAAAGCAGGTAAGCAACACTGAAGGCGACGGTAAAATGGACGGCGGCGAAGGTAAGTGTCTTGGGCATGGTGCAGCTCTCTGTTTGGAAGATACACAAATGATAACAATTCTTATTTAAGTGTCCAGTTTTTGTTTTTTATCTTTACGATTGGTATTTCCTATCAAACAAATGTCGCCATGGGGAAATTGAGCGTTTACAGCCTGCCCTGCTCGGGATAGATTGAAAACCAGTCTTTTTCGATAAAAACGAGCCAGGGCTCGGAATGGTAAGCAGGGTTGCTCATGCATTTTCAAACCGACGATATTCGCATTAATCAAATCAAGGAACTGTTGCCGCCGATAGCGGTGCTGGAAAAATATCCGGCCACCGATACCGCGTCGTCCACCGTGTTCGAATCACGCGAGGCCATTCACCGCATGCTGGTGGGTGAAGATGATCGTCTGCTGGTGGTGATTGGACCTTGCTCCATTCACGATACCGACGCGGCCATCGAGTATGGCAAGCGACTCAAGGCGTTGCGCGATCACTATGCGGACCGGCTGGAAATCGTGATGCGAGTCTATTTTGAAAAACCGCGCACCACCGTCGGCTGGAAGGGGCTGATCAACGACCCCTATCTGGATAACAGCTTCCAGATCAACGACGGCCTGCGCATCGGTCGCAAGCTGCTGCTGGATCTCAACGATCTGGGACTGCCGACCGCCAGCGAATTTCTCGACATGATCACGCCCCAGTATCTGGCGGATCTGATGAGCTGGGGCGCCATCGGCGCGCGTACTACCGAGTCTCAGGTGCATCGTGAACTGGCTTCCGGCCTGTCCTGCCCGGTCGGTTTCAAGAACGGCACCGACGGCACCATCAAGGTGGCGGCCGATGCCATCGGTGCCGCCAGCGCCTCGCACCATTTTCTGTCGGTGACCAAGCTGGGCCATTCCGCCATCGTCGAGACAGCCGGTAACCCGGACTGTCATATCATTCTGCGCGGTGGCAAGGAGCCCAATTACAGCGCCGACCATGTGGCCACCGTATGCGCGGGGCTGGAAAAGGCCGGACTGCCGCAAAAGCTGATGATCGACTTCAGCCATGCCAACAGCAGCAAGCAGTATCAGCGGCAGATGGTGGTCTGTGATGATGTCTGCGCCCAGCTGGCCGCCGGTGAGCAGGCCATTATGGGCGTCATGGTGGAAAGTCACCTGGTGGAAGGCCGTCAGGATCTGGAAGAGGGTTGTGAGCTGACCTATGGACAGAGCATTACCGATGCCTGCATCGGTTGGGACGATACCGAAACCCTGCTGGCGCAGCTGGCCGACGCGGTTACGGCCCGCCGCCAGGCCTGAGTCGCCTGGTAAGCCGTAAAAAAGGAGCCTGTTGGCTCCTTTTTTTAAGGCAGGCTAGGGCTATCATCTTCGTTCATCGATACGTCCAGCACCCAGTGCAGACTGTTCTCGATACGCCTGTGCCCCCGCACGGCGGCAGCGAAGCGAGCCTTGTCCGGCTCCGCCGAGCTGATGTAGTCGGTATTTGAGGGACTGTTTTCCTGATTTCTCCAGGCGATAGTCTATGGCTATACCCAGTGTTTTCAAGCCTGTCCACTCCGGGAAGTGGCGGGCCACGTCATCAGCAGACAGCACATGATATTCTCTGGCTTCAATGCGACCATGGCCTTTTTTTCACCGCCACATTGGCCGGGTCGGTTATTGCCGAATGAAGTGACTTGAGCGCTTGCTGAACTGCGCGATACCGCAGTTCCTGATTACCTTTGACCGCCAACAGCTAGTCTCCACCTTGCTTGTCGATGGTGCTGGCAATCTCGGTCTGACAGCCTATGGCATCCTTGGCCCACAACCGGCTTGTCTAATTTTGTAGTACGGTGTTGGAGCTCCTTGCCTGTTAATCAGCTCCAAAAACCTTGGAGTGGCAGCCTTGCATATGACTCTCTAATCTTTTGAGACGTTGTTTTGTTTATTATCCATTTTTTGTAATTCTGTTTGTTAGATAAGCCAATTAAGTAATGAGAATGAAGCCATTCCTGTTGCGACGACAAGAAAGGCATTCTTGACCTTTAAGCTCACTATCAAGGTAATCACGCCCCCATAGAAAAAAGGGCTTGAAAATAATGTATGCTCAAGCGAGTTATGCCCAAGAAATACAATTGGAACCCACATGGCAGTGAGAACAGACGGAGCTGTATATTTGAGTAGTTGTTTTGAACGTGTGCCTAATGTGAGCGGTAGGGACTTCATAAAGAACAGATATCTGCAGCCAAAGGTGGTCACTGCCATCAATAGTATTAATAGCTCGATTTTAATGCTCACTCTTCTCTCCTTGATCTACGTAAAATCCTGCAACCATACCGAGAAGTGTTGCTGCGATAAGGGAATACCCAAACCCCTCGGAGTTTAGTACTAGAATGGAAACGCCACTTGTAACTACCGAAACCAATGTAGAGCGATGCTTGATAGATGGAATTACTATGGCGATAAATGTTGCGGCTATTGCAAATTCAAGCCCAAGCTCTTCAAGGTTATCAGTGCTGGAACCTGCAATGATCCCGATTAGTGTTGAAATGTTCCACATTACATAAAAAACAACACCTGAGGTCACTGCATATAGGTAGTTGAATGAACGGTTTTTCTCGATATAGCTGTTCGTGATAGCGAACATTTCATCAGTGAGGAAAAAGGCAAAGGTGACCCTTTTTAGTAAAGGCAAATCTCTGATATGATCATGGTATACAGCTGAGTACAGTAGGTGACGAGAACTAATAACGAACGTCGAGGACAATATGGGTAGTGGAGAGCTCGCAGCACCGATGAGTGATATGCCTGCCAATTGAGCGGCTCCTGCAAAGACGAAGAGCGACATAGCTTGGGCTTGTAGCGGGGTTAAGCTCGCTTGGATAGCCAATGAGCCACATAATACACCCCAAGGAATGACTGCTGCACACAATGGAAAGATTGCAATACTCGCCTGATACATTATGGCTAAATTGTCTTGGGTCTTAGTTCGAGAAATTGTTGGGTTAATTTGATTCATAGCCTATTCCCTTCGTTGGTATGGGCTAGGTTAGATAAGGTATCTCTCTAGTTCTTGTACGAAATTGCTTGTAACTGAAATTGCCTTGGGGTCGTTCCTAATGCCTTTTTGAAGTGCCTTGTAAAGTGGCTTTGGTCGTGGAATCCACAGTCATGGGACACGTCAGCTATAGATACCCCTGCTTTTAAGAGTTGTTTGGCTTTAATGAGTCGCACTTGAATCTGATAGGCGTGAGGAGAGATATTGAAGCTCTTGCCAAACTGCCTGATGAAATGGTATTTACTACAGCCTGCGATAGTGGCTAGTACTTCTAGGCTAACGTCGATTTCTGGGTGTGCATCCAATAATTCCTTTGCCAATCGCAGCTTATTGCTATTAACACCAATATCCTTTGGTAACTCTTGGGTATGCCCGTGTTTAGTTGCTAGCGCTAGCAACGTACTGTAAATTAGAGTCTCTACGAGCAGTACTGATGCTCCTTCCTCGATCTGATTCATAATGAGTCGCAACTGACTTGCAATTCTTTTGTCGTGAATGACCGAATCTCTGAAGTATGGTATCAGTGAACTTCCACCAATTAGATCGTTAGAGATTAATGCAAAATGTTCGGGTGTAGGGTAAATAGCTCTGTAGTGCCAGCCTCCCTCACTTGCGGCTTCGCCAGTATGGACATCGTCAGTATTGACCAAAATAATGCTGTTTTCATCAGCTATATGGTTTTCTCCACTACGAAAAAAACGTTGAGCTCCTTGCTCAATAACGCCTATCGTGTAGCCCTCGTGGACGTGTTTGGAAAATGTCTGCTTCTGATAATGTGCATCTACCATTTCGATCCCGTTCAAGGCTTCCGATACTTTGTAATTTGCTTGTTCTTTGCGTATCACTCAATAGCTCCTATAAATTTGGTACAAAATTGCTCTTTTCTTAATAGCAGCTGACTTGGGGTGTTGAACTTTTGTATTTACCAATTATTGAGCAAGGTGCTCCTAACTAAAAAAGGTAGACGCCACTTTACTTACAACGATTTTCAGACTGTGGGATCTATCCAGTGGTCGATCTGCAGAATACATTAATTTACCCTCTATGTCTGACTTGCTGGTGCCGTGCCAGAAGTGTAATATCACCTGAATGGATGTGTAACCATCCCCTAAAATCGGTGCATGTATCATTAGAGTTCTTCGGCCTACAAT